>JBKJOI010000768.1:0-6104 GCA_046595695.1 Haliangiales bacterium
GCTGCTCGAGGTCCTCGACCCGGAGCAGAACCACACCTTCAACGACCACTACCTCGATCTCGACTACGACCTCTCGCGCGTCATGTTCATCACCACCGCGAACACGCTCCACGGCATCCCCATCCCGCTGCAAGACCGCATGGAGATCATCCGCATCCCCGGGTACACCGAGGAGGAGAAGCTCTCCATCGCGACGAAGTACCTCGTCCCCAAGCAGATCGAAGCGAACGGCTTGAAGGACGTGAAGATCGAGTACTCGGAGAGCGCGGTGCGCTACATCATCAACCACTACACGAAGGAAGCGGGCGTCCGCGGCCTCGAGCGTGAAGTGGCGAGCGTGTGCCGCAAGGTCGCCAAGCGCGTCCTCAAGGAAGGGAAAGACAAGCCCTTCAAGATCGACGGCAAGCAGATCCCGAAGTACCTCGGCATTCCGAAGTTCCGCTACGGCAAGGTCGAGGAGAAGGACGAGGTGGGCCTCACCACCGGCCTCGCATGGACGGAGTTCGGCGGTGAGCTGCTCACCACCGAGGTCACGGTCATGCCGGGCAAGGGGAAGCTCATCATCACCGGCAAGCTCGGCGACGTCATGCAGGAGTCGGCGCACGCGGCGATGAGCTACGTGCGCTCGCGCGCCGACATCTTCGGGTGGGAGCGCGACTTCTACCAGAAGTTCGACATCCACCTGCACGTCCCCGAGGGCGCCATCCCCAAGGACGGCCCGTCGGCAGGCGTCACCATCGTGACCTCGCTGGTCTCGGCGCTCCTGCGTGTGCCGGTGCGGCGCGACGTCGCCATGACCGGCGAGATCACGCTGCGCGGGCGCGTGCTGCCCATCGGCGGCCTCAAGGAGAAGGTCCTGGCCGCGCACCGCTCCGAGGTGTTCAAGGTCATCATCCCGGCCGAGAACAAGAAGGACCTGAAGGACATCCCCAAGCGCGTCCTCAAGGTCATGGAGATCGTGCCGGTCGACCACGTCGACGAGGTGCTGCGCCACGCGCTCGCGATGGCCGAGCCGGAGAAGTTCATGCCCGGCCCGAGCGCGTCGGTGGACTGGCGCACCGCGGCGGTGGTCAAGCCGGCGGGGGGCGAGGGCGAAGGCGAAGGCGGGCCGCGCGGCGAGCGCAAGCCCGCGCTGAACGCGTAGGGGGCTCCGGGTCGCAAGGCCGGGCCCGGCGCGCGGCCAGGGGCGCCGGGTGACCGCGGGGCGCCTGGGCGCTCGCCAGCACGAGCGCGGAGGCAGCGCGCGCCGGGGGCGTCGCTCGCCACGACGGCGGGTCGAGATCGGGACCGAGTTCGGGGTCGCCAAGGACAACTAGGGGTCGCCAAGGACAACTAGTTGTTGACAGATATTCGCCATCTTAGTATCTAACTCCCCGCCTAGAAACAAAGAGACTTCGGGCGGATAGCTCAGCGGCAGAGCGTCGGCCTTACAAGCCGAGGGTCGCAGGTTCGATACCTGCTCCGCCCACCGCCCCGAGCAGCAGTCGCAGCAGTTCCTGAAAACTAAAGCGCACGTACCACTTTGGGGTGGTAGTTAAGTTGGTTATAACGCCGGCCTGTCACGCCGGAGGCCGCGGGTTCAAGTCCCGTCCACCCCGCCACCAGAAGGGCTCTGAAAGCTGCTGAAGCTTTTGGGGCTTTTCTCATTTTCGGGCAAGGACTCGAGGCTGGAGTGTCGATCGACGCGCCGCTCGGCCTGTCCCGAAGCTGTGCATCCACGGATGTGGCGCGCGTCCGGCGCGGCACCACCGCGCCGGACTCAGGGCGAACGCGTGGCTACTCGTGGAACAGGTCGCGGCGCACCGCGACCTCGCCGCCCGCGCCCGACACGCTGACGCAGTACTCGCCCTTGTAACCGGCCCAGGTGCCCTCCACCACGCCGATGTAATACTCGCGAGTCGTGGGCAGGGTGACCGTCACCTTGCCGGGCAGCGTGCCGTCGTCGGAGCCCATGGGCAGGGAGATGTACGGGTTGGACGCCACGCTCAAGGCTGCGTTGCCGGGCGCCGCTAGCCCGTTGCCGGTGACGAGCGAGACCGTCACCTTCTGCCCGGCCTGGCCCTGGAACGCGAAGGTGTCGTGATCGGGCACGAACGGCGTCGTGTCGTCGGCGAGCAGCGCGCAGGCGCCGCGCGTGGTGTGGGTGGCGACCTCGTCGATCGTGACGGTCGAGCCGGTCCCCGGGTTGTCCACGTAGTAGGCCATCGGATGCGAGCTTGCCGGCGGGGTGAGCAGCACGGCGGCGCCGTCGGCGCGGCACGGCACGGTGCGCTCGGAGCCGTCGCGCATGAGCAGCCCGCAGGTGAGCGGCGAGTTGCCCTCGCCGATCACGGCCAGCGAGACCGATCGACCGGCGATGAGCGCCTGCCGGGTCACGACCATGCGCTCGCCCGGGTGCAGCAGCGCCGCGTAGCCGTCCTTCCCGTCACCGACGAAGCGCATGGAGACGATCGTGGCGGCGGGGTTCTTGCGGTCGAGCAGCCCGACACCGAGCCGGCCATCCGCGTTCGCGAACAGATCGAGCGAGGCGTCGGGCACCATCACGATCTCGTCGACACCGGTGAGCGGGCCGCCGTAGGGGCCCTCCATCGGGACGCCGCCGGGCGCTTCGGTGGTCACCGCGAGCGCGCCGGCGCTCTGGGCGTCGGCAAGGAAGCTGGCCGACAGCATCACCGAGCCGACACCCTCGGCCAGCCACTCGGTGCCCGGTGCACCCATGGTGTGCGACGCGAGCAGGCGCGGGCCCATCCAGAGCTTCACGGTGGCGCCGGGCGCATTGGTCAGCACGCGCGCCGACGCGCGGTAGCGCTTGCCCGCCGTGCGCGCGGCGAACGGCACCTCGAAGCGCTCACCCGAGGCGAAGATCGCGGTCCGCTCGCGCACCGGCTGCAGCCAGGGCGGGCAGCTCAGGCACACCGGACGGATGATCTGCCAGTTGATGTTGAAGGAGCGGATCTTGTCGAGCCAGGTGCGATCGCAGAAGAAGCCGAAGAACACGCTGCTGGCGAACCGGCCGGCCTCGCAGTCGGAGACCTCGTCGCGCATGAGGTACTGCACCTCGCCCACGTTCGTGTACCCCAGGCTGTCGCCTTCGCTGGCCCCGCAGAGGAGTTCGGAGCTGATGCCGCGCGCCGCGACGCCGACGAGCTCGGGCATGCCCGTGTCGGGGTTCTGCTGCATCACCCCGCTCCCCGAGGTGCCGTGGCAGCCCTGCAGGTTCGTGTGCACGATCTCCTGGAGGTTGGGGTCGCCGGTCGAGCTCCGCTTCCACTGCCCGGCCTCGGCGGAGACGAGCGGGATGAGCTGGTTGACGTCGGGACCGCCGACGTAGTGGTAGTTGTTGGCCTTGCCCGCGTAGCCGCCCTTGAGGTCGACGTAGGACTTCTGGAACTGGGCTGCGGCGGCCGGCGCGCTCGGGCGGTCGTAGACCTCGTGGAACCAGGGCATGAGCAGGTCGGTGCCGGGCAGGTCCTCCTGCGCCACCTCGACCATGCCGTAGCGCTTGCCCAGCGGTTCGTTGCAGTAGACCAGCGCCACGTCTGACGCGTCGCGTACCTCCTGGTCGCTGGACGCGGCGAAGCCGACGTCGTCCATGCCGATGTTGCAGTTGTGGTGCTCGACGCCGCGGTTGGGATCGACGTAGCAACGCACCTTCAGGGCGCAGGAGAAGCTCTTCGAGCCGTAGCGACTCCGACCCGCTGCCGTGCCTTTCTCCCAGCGGTGCTTGAAGTGGGGGAAGGTCCCCGAGATCGTCGTCGTGCTCTGCCAGTTGAAGTTGGGCTGCGGGCGAATCACGCGCACCTCGACCGGAAGGTCGGGGTCCGCCTGGGTCAGGCAGTGACCCGCGGTGATCGCGTAGTGCTCGGACACGAAGGTGAGCCCGCAGCTGCCGAGAAAGGGTACCGTCCGGGTCGCCGGGTTCGAGCTGGTGTCACCAGGCTCCTGGATGGTGATGGTCCCGAGCTCCAGGTTGGCGACGGTGACCGCCTCGGCCTGCATGGCCAGCGCTCGCGACCCGGTGGGCGTGAGCTCGACGTCGTAGTAGACGCCTTCCTTCTCCAGCAGCACCGGCTGTTCCAGCGAGGCGAGCGGGGTCTCGTCTTCGGTGGCGCAGGCGATGAGCCCGAGTGACAGCGTGAGCACAGAGGCGAGGGTCGAACACGGGCCGTTGGTCATGTCGTTGACTCCTTTGCACCTCGCGGAGCAAGACAAATGCCACGCATGCGCTGGTGCACCCGGGGCCTGCAGCCACGCGGCGAGGACCGTCGTGTCACTCATGTGTCGTCCGGATCCGACGCGCGACACGGAGCGACACACCGCGTGACTCGCGACGGCATCCAAGGCCCGCCCCCATCATGCCCAACGTTCGTCGTCGGATACCCTACTCGGTCCTCGATCTCTCGCCCGTCCTGCAGGACGGGACGGTGACGCAGTCGCTCGCCAACACCCTCGATCTCGCGCGTCACGCCGAGCGCTGGGGCTACCGGCGCTTCTGGGTGGCCGAGCACCACAACTTTCCCGGCGTGGCCAGTGCGGCAACGGCCGTCGTCATCGGCCACGTGGCCGGCGGCACCGCGACGATCCGGGTCGGCTCGGGCGGCGTGATGCTGCCCAACCACGCGCCGCTCGTGATCGCCGAGCAGTTCGGCACGCTCGAGTCGCTCTACCCCGGGCGCATCGACCTGGGCCTCGGTCGCGCGCCCGGCACCGATCAGCGCACCGCGCGCGCGCTGCGCCGCCACGGCGTGGACAGCGTCGATTCGTTCCCGCAGGACGTGCTCGAGCTGCAGGGTTACTTCCGCCCGGTCGCGCCCGGGCAGGCGGTGCGCGCGGTGCCCGGCGCCGGCCTGCAGGTGCCGCTCTGGCTGCTCGGCTCGAGCCTGTACAGCGCGCAGCTCGCTGCGTCGCTCGGCCTGCCGTACGCGTTCGCGAGCCACTTCGCGCCGGATCACCTGGAGCAGGCGCTGGCGCTCTACCGCAGCGAGTTCGAGCCCTCCGAGGCGCTGGCCCGACCCTACACGATGGCGGGCGTCAACGTGTTCGCCGCCGAGACCGACGCCGAGGCGCGCCGCCTGTTCACCTCGCTCGAGCAGGCGTTCGTAGCGCTGCAGCGTGGCGTGCCCGGGCTGCTGCAGCCGCCGGTCGAGTCCATGGACGGCCTGTGGGCGCCGCGCGAGAAGATGATCGTCGAGCACACGATGCGCGAGTCGATCGTCGGCTCACGCGAGACGGTGCGCCAGGGCCTCGAGGACTTCATCGATCACACGGGCGTGGACGAGATCATCGTCGCGGCGCAGATCTACGACCACGCCGCGCGCCTGCGTTCGTTCGAGATCGTCGCCGAGGTGCGCGACGCGGCGTAGCGGGTCGTTCAGGCGGGTAGCTCGTGCAGGATCGCGATCACCGACTTCATGTCGATCGGCTTGACCAGGTGGTGATCGAAGCCGGCCTCGCGCGTGCGGTGGCGGTCAGACTCCTGGCCGTAGCCGGTCACCGCGATGAGGCGCAGACCATCCAGCGCGGGTTGCGCGCGCAGCCGGCGCGCCAGCTCGAAGCCGTCCATGACGGGTAAGCCGATGTCGAGCAGCGCCGCCTGCGGCTTGAAGCCCTCGGCGGCGCGCAACGCGGAGGGGCCGTCGTGCGCGACGCAGGTGTGGTAGCCGCGCGACTGCAGGACCAGGGCGAGCATCTCCGCCGCGTCCTCGTTGTCGTCGACGATCAGGATCCGGAGCTTCCCGTTGGTGTGTCCGTCGGCGACCGCCGAGGCGGCGACCGCCGAGGCCGCCGCTGGTGCCGGCGCCTCGCTGACGTCGTCGGGCGCGGCGTGGAGCGTGATCGCGAACTCGCTGCCCTTGCCCAGTCCGTCGCTGTGCGCGTGGACCTCGCCGCCGTGCAGCGCGACCAGGTTCCGCACAATGGTGAGCCCGAGCCCGAGGCCGCCGCGCGAGCGATCGATGGTCTGGCGCTCCTGCACGAACAGGTCGAACACGCGCGGCAGCATGTCCGCGGAGATGCCCACGCCGGTGTCGCGCACCCGGGCCACGATCCGGTCGCCCTCGCGCGCACAACGCAGATGGATGTGCCCGCCCGGCTCGGTGTACTTG
>JBKJOI010000856.1:0-44402 GCA_046595695.1 Haliangiales bacterium
TCCACGAGATGCTGCACCAGGTGCACCCCATCCGCACGGTCGGTGGCCGACGCATCTTCCACTCGCCCTCCTTCGTCGCGCACGAGCGCTCGTTCCACGAGTTCCACCGCGCTCACGACTGGGAACGTCGCAACCTCGACCGTATCCTCACGTACTGACTCACCTACTGAACTTCTGATTCGCTGAATTTGCGATCAGTTGCTGATCTGACGTAGCGTGTACCTCTGTTCAGTACACGTCCCGGAGGTCTGCATGGCGTTCGCGAAGCCCAACGTTCCTGTTGCCGATGTCCTGGCGCGCTGGCGGTCCAGCTCTCGAGTGGCGCCCAACTTCGTCGACGTCCGCGAGCTGCCCGGGCGGCCCGCGCGCCACGTCGACATCCCGCACCACCTGGATCCGCGTCTGGTGAGCGCGCTGTGGTCGCGCGGCGTGACCCGGCTCTACTCACACCAGGCGGAGGCGCTGGCCATGAGCAGCGCCGGCTTCGACGTCGTGGTCGCGACACCGACCGCGTCGGGCAAGTCGCTCTGCTACCACCTGCCGGTCTTCGACGCGCTCCTGGGTGACCCGCGTGCGCGCGCGCTGTACCTGTTCCCGACCAAGGCGCTGGCGCGCGATCAGGTCGAGTCGGTGCGCGAGCTGGCCGAGGCGGCGCGCGCGCCCGAGCTGGGCGCCGCGGTCTACGACGGCGACACGCCGGGCGATCACCGGCGCGCGGCGCGCGAGCGTGCACGCATCGTGCCGACCAACCCCGATATGCTGCACGCGGGGATCTTGCCGCACCACGCGGCGTGGGCTTCGTTCTTCGCGGGCCTCAAGTTCGTCGTCGTCGACGAGCTGCACATGTACCGGGGGCTGTTCGGCTCGAACGTCGCCAACGTCATGCGGCGGCTGCGGCGCATCGCGGCGTTCTACGGCGCGTACCCGCGCTTCGTCGCCACGTCGGCGACGATCGCGAACCCCGGTGAGCTCGGCGCCGAGGTGATGGCGCAGGAGCCCGAGAAGGTGAAGATCGTGAGCGAGAGCGGCGCGCCCACCGGCACGCGAACGTTCGCGATCTACAACCCGCCGGTCGTGGACAGCGCCATCGGGCTGCGCGCGAGCTACCTCAAGACCACCAAACGGTTGACCCGCGATCTCATCGACGCGGGCATCAGCACGCTGGTGTTCACGCGCTCGCGGCGCGCCGTCGAGATCCTGGTCCGCTACCTGCGCGACGACCTCGACGAGGACGGCCCCGCCGATCTCGACCCCGACGAGGCGGTCCGCGGCTACCGGGGCGGCTACCTGCCCGATCGGCGCCGCGAGGTCGAGCAGCAGCTGCGCGCCGGCGAGACCCGCTGCGTGGTCGCGACCAGCGCGCTCGAGCTCGGCATCGACGTCGGCGGGCTCGACGCCGTGGTGATCGCCGGCTGGCCGGGCTCGCGCGCGGCCGCCTGGCAGCGCGCCGGACGCGCGGGCCGACGCGGCCTGCCGTCACTGGTGGTGATGGTCGCGTGCTCCGAGCCGCTCGACCAGTATGTCGCCGCTGATCCCGAGTACCTGCACGGCGAGCCGCCCGAGCACGGCCGCGTCGACCCGGAGAACCTGTCGGTGCTGGTGCCGCACGCCAAGTGCGCGGCGTTCGAGCTGCCGTTCGCGCCCGGCGAGACCTTCGGCCGGCTCTCGGCGAGCGAGACCACCGAGATGCTGCGCGTGCTGGCGCGGCGCGGGCTGCTCTTCGAGGACCGCGAGCACAGCGGCTTCCACTGGATCGCCGACGCGTACCCGGCGCAGGGCGTGCCGCTGCGGGGCAACTCGGACGAGAACTTCGCGGTCGTCGACACCCAGAGCGGGCAGGTGCTCGCCGAGGTCGACTACGACGACGCGTCGGCGCAGCTGCACGTGAACGCGATCTATCCGCTCGAGGGCCGGCTCTTCCAGGTCGACCGCCTCGACTGGGACGCGCACAAGGCGTACGTGCGCTCGGTCGACGTGGACTACACGACCGAGGCCATGACCTACCGGCGCGTGAGCGTGCTCGAGACGCTCGACGAGGCGGCCGGCGGGCACGCGGGCTGCGGCGAGCTGCACGTCGTCGAGAAGGTGGTCGGCTTCAAGAAGATCCGCCTGCACACCCACGAGAACATCGGCTACGGCGAGATCCGCCTGCCCGACCGCGAGAAGCACACGCGCGGGCTGTGGTTCGACTTCGTGCAGCCCTCGTCGCAGGAGGGCGGCGGCCTCGTCGAGGCGCTCGGCGGCGCGTGGGTCGATGGCGTCGGGCGCGCGGCCTACGCGCTGCACGGCGTGGCCGCGCTCATCGTGATGAGCGAGTCGCGGGATCTCGGCCACGCGGTCGGCGAGCCCGAGGTCGCGCGCCACGGCGGCGCGGCGCTGCCACGCATGTACCTGTTCGACGTCGTCACCGGCGGGGCCGGCCTGGCCGAGCGGCTGTACGAGCGGCGCGCCGATCTCGTGGAGCGGGCGGCACGGCTGGTGCGGGCGTGCATGTGCGATCGCGGCTGCCCGGCCTGCGTGGGCGCGCCGGCACAGCACGTGGCGTCGGCGGGCCCGCCGCCGCGGGCACTGGTGCCCAAGGACCCGCGCAAGGATCCGGCGCTGGTGGCGAGCGCGGCGGCGCATGCAAAGGCCGCGGCCATCGCGTTGCTCGAGGCGCTGGGCCGGAGGTTGGCGTCGTGAGCGCGGTGTCGTTCCTGGGGCGGCTGGCGCGCGCGGGCTACGGCGAGCCGGCGGGGGCGGCGGGGGCAGCGGGGGCGGCGGCGTCCGGTGCGCACGGCGGCGTGCTACCTCGCAGCGTCCTCCTCGAGGAGCTGCGCCAGCGCATCGAACGTCTCGAAGCGCGGGCACCAGCCGGGGCGCCGCGGCTGCCGCCCATGCCGCTCGTGGCCGGCGAGCGCAGCCACAGCGCGCCGCTCGCGCTCGAACGGCTCGACGGCGCCGTGCGCGAGGCCGATGGCGTGGTGGTCGTGCGACACCGCGTCTCGCCCGATGAGAAGGTCGGCCGCTTCGCGCCCGCGGACGCGATGATCGCGCATCCCGACGTGGCCGCGCCGCTGGCGGGCCTGCCGACGCCGGCGCCGGGCGAGCTCCTGCACGGGCTGCGCGTGCTCGACATCGAGACCACCGGGCTCGCGGGCGGCACCGGCACGCTCGCCTTCCTGGTCGGCATCGCGCAGTTCGAGCCCGACGGCACGCTGCTCGTCGAGCAGCTGGTGCTCGGCTCACCTGCCGAGGAAGAACGCCTGCTGGCGCGGCTCGCCGATCTGCTCGAGGGCGCCACGCTCCTCGTCACCTTCAACGGCCGCTCCTTCGACGCGCCGCTCCTGCGCACGCGCTGCGTGCTGAGACGGCGCGCGCCCGGGCCGCTCGCGTCCGCGCCTCACCTGGATCTCCTCGGCATCGCGCGCCGGCTGTGGCGCGGGCGTGGCAGCGACTGCCGGCTCACGACGCTCGAGCGCTGCGTGCTCGGGCGCCACCGCGTCGACGACTTCCCCGGCGCGATGGCCCCCGCCGCGTACGCCGAGTTCCTGCGCACCGGCGACGCGGCGATTCTCGGGCCGATCGTCGAGCACAACCGCCTCGACCTGGTCGGCACGGCCGCGCTCCTCGCCGCCGCGCTGCGCACGCTCGAGGACCCGCTCAACTGGGCCGAGGACCCGGCCGAGCTGCTGGCCGTCGGTGAGCACCGCCTCGGCCTCGGCGACACCGCGGGCGCCCTGCCGCTCATGGAGCGCGCCCTCGAGTTCGCGAGCGTCGCCGAGACGCGCCGCCGCGCCATGACCCAGCTCGCGCGCGTGCACCGTCGCGCCGGCCGCGTCGACGCCGCGCGCCAACTCTGGGAGCGCTACCGCCGCGAGTTCCCGCGCGAGAACCTCGGCTTCGAGGAGCTCGCCAAGCTGCTCGAGCACCGCGCCCGCGATCCCCACGCCGCGCTCGTCGTCGCCGCCGCCGCACCCCACGTCGCCGCCGACACGCTCTCCCGCCGCATCGCCCGCCTCGAGAGCAAGACCCGCCAGCGCTCCGTCCTCTGGAGTGAGCTCTAGGGCGCCGACCAATTTGCTCCCATCGCCTGGCTGGCTGCGGGCCCGGCCTGCGTCGTTGCTCCTCAGTCTTTTAGCGGCCGCCGGCGCGGGCGCGGTCGATGGCCTCGTCGATCATCTTCTGATGCTGCCCGGGGTCGGCCCAGCGGGTGCGCCCGGCCTCGGGGAGCGCGTCGATGGGGTCGAAGTAGACGAAGTAGCGGCCCGGCTTCACCGAGGGCGCCATGTAGACCGACACGCCGGTCGTGCGATCGTAGTACTCGTAGGAGTGCACGTCGCGCTTGCCACCGCCGCCGGGCGCATCGCAGACGAAGGTCGGCGTGTTGAAGCCCGCGGTCGAGCCGCGCACGTGCTTCTCGATCTCGAGCCCGGTCTGCAGGGTCGTGCGCAGATCCTCGACGCCCTTCACGAGGTCGTGCATGTAGACGTAGTACGGGTGCACGTTGACATGCCCGAGGCGCTTCACCAGCAGCTTCATGGTGTCGACGTCGTCGTTCACGCCGCGCTGCAAGACGCTCTGGTTACGCACCACAATGCCGCGCTCCATGAGCGCGTTCATCGCCATCTCGGTGATGCCGGTGATCTCGTTGGGGTGGTTGAAGTGGGTGTGGAGCACGACCTCCTTGTGCTCCTTGCGCCCGCGCTCCACCACCTGCGTCAGCGCGTCGACCCACGGCTGATCGGTCAGGATCTTCTGCGGCATGACCGCCGGACCCTTGGTCGCGAAGCGCATCCGCTTCACGTTCGGGATGTCGAGCAGCGCGTTGCCGATCATGGTGATCTGCGTCGAGCGCAGGTTGTAGGCGTCGCCGCCCGAGATCACGATGTCCTCGAGCTCGGGCCGGCTGCGGATGTACTCGAACGCTCGCTTCCAGCGGTCCTCGTTGACGTTCAGCTGGACCTTCTCGACCTCTTCCGTGTCGACGCCGACCGCGTAGCTGCGCGTGCAGAAGCGGCAGTAGACCGGGCAGGTGTCGAGCGGCAGGAACAGCGCCTTGTCGACGTAGCGGTGGGTGAGGCCGGGGACCGGCGCATCGGCCTGCTCGCCCAGCGAGTCGAGGCCGAGCTTGGGATGGTCCTGGAGCAGCCGCGACGCCAGCGGCACGAACTGCCGGCGTAGCGGATCGCGGTACGGGTCGCTCCAGTCGATGAGCGACAGCAGGTACGGCGACACTCGCACGCTCATGGGCGCGTGCTTGAAGCCCTCTTCGGCGTCCTTGATGAACTCGTCCTGGACGAGCCCCTTCAGGGCGACGAGCAGCTTGGGGACGTTGGTGATGGTCTTCTGCGACTGCCACTTGTGGTCGAGGAACGTCTTCTCGTCCACATCGGCGTACGCCGGGATCTTCTGCCAGAACTCGCCCCGGAGCAGCTGCTTGTGCGCGAGCGTTCGCTCGTCGACGGGCGGCTTGAGCGGCATCATCGGCAGCGTCAACGACGCCCCGCCGGCACCGGCGGGCCGAGAGGAATCGGCGGCGGCGGCGGCGGCAGGAGCCGCGCCGGGTGCAGCAGTCGGGTCAGTCTGGCTCATGATTTTTCCCTGTGAACTCCGGGTACTATCGTACCAGTCTCGAGCGCACAAGTGCCAAGCCGGACACACCCGGCGGGCCAAGCCGCTGCCGCACCGCGTCGCGAATCCATGCCCTCCGTCGCTCTCGCCCTCATCGTCTCGGGGATGCTGATGTTCTTCGTCATGGGTACGGTGCTGCTCACCGCCGTGCTCGGACCGCTCTCCGGACGCAGCTTCCCGCTCGTGTCGCCCACGACCACGGTCGGCTCGGTGGGCGGCAACCACATCGTCGTGCCTGACGCCGCCGTCTCACGGCTGCACGGGCTCGTCCGCCGCACGCCCGCCGGCTTCGAGCTCTCCGACCTGGGCGCCACCCATGGCGTCTGGCTGAACGGACGGCGGGTCACCCGGCCCGCGCTGCTGGTGCCCGGCGACCGGCTGCGCCTGGGCGAATCCGAGTTCGTCTTCGTCGTGGCGGGCGCGCCGTCAGGATCATTCGCCGATGAAATTGCCGAAGATTTGGGCTCTTCGTGAACGTAGGTTAGAATCCCACTCGACATGTCGCGCCTGCTGTTCCGCGACGCGCAAGGACGCGATGGGGGCATCGAGCTCCGAGACCAACCCGTTTACATCGGGCGCGGCGTCGATTGCGCGATTCGTACCGATGACGCGATGGTTTCGCGCAAACATTCACTCGTGGTCTTCCAGGATGGACGCTACTGGATCGAGGATCTCGACAGCTCGAACGGCACCCACGTGAACGACGTCCGCGTGAAGCGGCAGGCGATGGCGCACAACGACGTGGTGCGCTGCGGCAGCCTGTGGCTGCGCTTCGTCGAGGACGCGCCGCGTGGCGGTCCCTCGACGGTGGCGTTCCGCGCCCAGCAGCCGACCGCGACGCCCGCGCAGATGGCCGAGGCCCTGGCCGGCAACGGCGCGCCGCCCTCGAGCGGCGGCGAGGACGCCGGCGCGCTCCGGCAGAACCTCGCCGAGATGCAGGTCGCGCGCGACCAGGCGCTCGCCCAGGCACGCTACATGCGCGACGAGGTGGTCCGCCGCGTGAAGACCATGGCCGGTGAGCTCGACCGCATGCGCGGTGAGCTCGAAGATCTGCTGCGCAAGCTCGGCGGCTGAGCCGAGCGCGGCGTCCGGGTCCTCCGCCCGCCGCTACGCCGCCCGCCGCTACGCCGCTACGGCGCGGAGCAGGATCACCGAGATGTTGTCGGCGCCGCCCGCCGCGTTCGCCGCCGAGATCAGCTTGGTGCCCGCGAGTGGCAGGTCGCCGATATCGGTCTTCACGATCTGGCGGATGGCCTCGTCGGGCACCATGTCGGTCAGGCCGTCGCAACAGAGCAGGAAGACGTCGCCCGGCTGGATCGAGATGAGCTGGTGGTCGACCTCGACGTACTCGTGGAGGCCGACCGCGCGCACGATGATGTTGGAGTGCGCGGGGCCGAGCTTGCCGGCGAGGTCGGGGTTGTCGGCGTAGAGGTTGATGAGCGAGTGGTCGCGCGTGATCTGCGCGAGCACGTCGCCGCGCAGCATGTAGCAGCGCGAGTCGCCGACGTGGCAGAGGTGCAACCCCTGCGCATCGTAGCGCACGCCGACGACCGTCGTACCCATGCCGCGGCACTCGGGATCGGCGAGCCCGCGCGCGAACACCTGCGCGTTCGCGAACAGGATCGCGTTCACCAGCGACTCCTCGCCGGGAGGCGTGGGCGGCTGACCGGTGCGTACCGCGTCGGCGATCGCGCCGATCGCGGTCTGCGAGGCGACCGCGCCCGAGGCGTGGCCACCCATGCCGTCGCAGATGACGTAGAGGCCGTGTTCCAGGTCCATCAGGATGGCGTCTTCATTGTGCGTGCGCTGGGCGCCCACGTCGGTGAAGCCCGCACTCGCGAGACGAAGAGTCATCGAGGCTTTCGACGCTACCATCCGAGCACCGCGGTGTACAGCCAGTAGGCGGCGAGACCCGCGGCCACACCACCGCCGAGGCATAACGCCCAGTAGCCGACGCTCGGTTCACCTGGCACTGCGGGCGCGAAAGTGGGGGGCGGCCGCGGCGGCGATGGCCGCTGCTGCCGCTGCGCGGCAGACGCGGGAGCGGGCGCGAGGCCCGCGGCCGGCTGCACGAGCTGCCGAAGCGCCGTCCGGCTCGCCGCGAGTAGCTCCTCGGCCACCTGGAAGCGCGCCGACGGATCCTTTGCCATGCAGCGCGCCACGAGCTGCACGATCTCCTCGGGGACGCCCGGCATCGCAGGCAGCGGCGCGCGTACCTGCATGGCCAGGACTTCCATGGGATCGTGCGCGTTGAACGGCAACCGGCCGACGAGCATCTCGAACGCGATCACGCCGAGAGAGTACAGATCCGAGCGCGCATCGACGGGAAATCCGCGCCCCTGCTCGGGTGACATGTAGTGGGGCGTGCCGAAGATCACGCCGGCCGCGGTCTGCAGCCCGTTCTCGGGCTGGCGCAGCTTGGCCACCGAGAAGTCGAGCACCTTGACGCGCTCGCCCGGCTGCACGAACAGGTTGTCGGGCTTGAGATCGCGATGAAAGATCCCGCACCCGTGGGCCTCGGCGAGCGGCGGGCAGGTCTCGATGATGAGGCGCAGCACCCGCTCCGGGGTCATCGGGCCCTCGCGGTCCATGGCCTCTCGCAGCGAGCGCCCGGTCAAGAGCTCCATGACCATGAAGCGGCGGCCCTGGCCGGTGGTGCCGTGATCGAGCAGCCGGACCGTCGACGGATGGGTGAGCTGGCGGACCGCGGCGACCTCGTTCTCGAAGCGCTTGATCCAGTTGGGGTCGCGCGTTAGGTGGTCGGCGAGCACCTTGATCGCGACCATCGCGCCGCCCTGCGCGGCGTCACTCGCTCGGTAGACCACGCCCATGCCCCCGTCGCCGATGCGCTGCACCAGCTCGTAACGGTCGACGAGGCGCGTCCCCAGGAGTGGGTCGGCAGCGGCGGGAACGCCGGACACGGGTGCAATCTAGCAGAGGCGGCGCGCGCCCGGACGGCGCGGCCGGAGAGGAACGCTTACAGGCAGACGCCGGTGGCGGTGTGGCCGACGAGTGCCGAGCACGTACCCGTGGTGCACGTGGGCGCGCCGCCGCCGCGGTCGCAGAGCTGGCGGCACTTGTTGTCGGTGGTGCTGCAGGTGAAGCCTTCCTGGCAGTCGTTGGCCTCGAGGCAGCTGGCGCCCTGGCCGCCGGTGTCGGCGGTCACGCAGATGCCCTTGTCGGCGGCGCCCGCGGCAGCCGACGGGTAGCAGCCCTGCTCGGGGAACTCGCAGTCCTGCGCGCGCAGATCGCAGAGCTGGCCGCAGACCCGCGCCTCGACCGCGCTGTTCACATTGATGTAGCAGGCCTGCGGCGTGGTCGTGGCCGTGCACGCGTGCGCGCTGTCGCAGTACTGCATGCAGCGCTTGCCGGAGCCGTAGACCGCGCACAGGGTGCCTGCTTCGCACTCGCCCTCGAGCACGCAGTTCTCGCCGACGCCCTTGGCGCCCGCGAGGACGCAGTCCTTGCTGTTGAGCTCGATCGAGCACTTCTCGCCGGCGGCCACGTTGCAGCCACAGGACAGGAAAAAGTCGCAGTTCGCGGGTGCCGGCTCGGGATCGGGACACTCGATGCGGGCGTCGACCCCGGCGTCGATCGGGAAGATGCTGCCGTCCGGGTCGTCGTCCTGCGACGGTGGGATGTCGGCCCCGCCGCAGCCGGCCAGCGCCAGCGCGCCAGCGAGAGTGAGCACCGAGATAATAGAGACCATAGAGGATTTTCGGGATTGCATGACTGTCCCTCCCAGGACCGTCCGGCCACCTACGACTATACCGTGTGACGCCGGGTGGCGGCTGGGCATTCAGATGGCCCGTGATACATCTCACGAGCATGTCCGCCTGGAGGTCTCCCGCCCCGCTCGCGCTGCTGGTCGCGCTCGTTGTCCTCGCCACCACCCTCGCCACTGCCCTCGTCACGGCCGGCTGTCAGGAAGGCATGAAGTCGTCGAAGGACGGCGCCGTGCTGTTCTCGGCGACGTGTGTGCAATGCCACGGTACGGACGGCAAGGGCGTCGAGGCCTGGAAGGCGCGCCTCGGTGTGCCCGATCTGACCGACCCGGCGGTGCAGCTACGTCTGACCGACGACCAGATCTTCTCGACCATCAAGAGCGGCTCGAAGAGTCGCAGGATGCCGCCCTGGGGCGGCGTGTACTCGGACGAGCAGATCCGCGCCCTGGTCGCCTACGTGCGCTCGCTCAAGCCGTGAGCGTGGCGAGCGCGGCGTCGATCTCTTCCAGCACGGTGGCGTCGGGCTCGTCGGGCAGGCGCGCGCGCAGGCCGGTGGCATCGCCGAGCCGGCCGAGCGCCCACGCCGCGTGCGCACGCACCAGCGGGTGGCGATCGGCGAGCGCACCGCGCAGGGCGGGCACGGCGGTCGAGTCGCCCGCGTTGCCGAGCGCGACGCACACGTTGCGCAGGAGCTGCGCGCGGTGCACGCGCCGGAGCGCGCTGCGCTTCACGAACTGCCGGAACTGGTTGGCGCCGAGCGCGAGCATCGGGATGAGCTCGGGGGCGCCGCGCTCGGGATCGATGGCGAGCAGCTCGGGCGCGGCCGGGGCCTCGCCGGCGCCGGTGCCGGCGTTGAACGGACAGACCTCCTGGCAGATGTCGCAGCCGAAGATGTGCAGCCCCACCAGCGGGCGTAGCTCGCGCGGGATCGCGCCGGTCAGCTCGATGGTCAGGTACGAGATGCAGCGGCGCGCATCGAGGACGTAAGCGTCGACGAACGCGCCGGTCGGGCAGGCGTCGAGGCAGGCGCGGCACTGGCCGCAGCGCTTGCGCGATATGGCCGGGGCAGCCGCGGTGCTACCGGCGGCCACGCTCGCGTCGGCGACCAGCAGGAGCTCGCCGAGCAGCACGTACGAGCCCAGGCCGGGCGCGATGATCATGGTGTTCTTGGCGACGAAGCCGAGGCCGGCGCGCTCGGCCTCGTCGCGCTCGAAGAGCGGCAAGGTGTCGACGCACGAGCGCGCCAGCACCGGCTCGCCGGCGTGCTCGGCGATGCGCCTGGCCAGCTCGGTCAGCTTGTCCTTGAGCACCTGGTGGTAGTCCGCGCCGCGCGCGTAGCGGGCGATGCGGCCACGCGGCCCGATGCGCAGCGGCACCGGCGCGTTGCGTTGCGCGTACGAGAGCGCGACCGCCACGATCGTACGCGCGCCAGCGAGCAGCGCGCGCGCGTCGCGGCGGGCGAGCTCGTGCTCGTGGGCGGCGAGGTACGCCATCTCGCCGTGGTGGCCGGCGGCGAGCCAGTCGCGGTAGAGCCCGTGGCGGGCCGCCGGCGCCACCGGTGACATGCCGACGCGGTGGAAGCCGAGCGCGCGTGCCTCGTCGACGATGCGCGCGCCGAGCTCTTCAGGCGATACGATCATGCGGCCCGGTCGATACGATCATGCGGCGCGGTCGATACGGTCATGCGGCTTTCGGCATCTGGTAGCATGCGCGCGAAACGCATGTACAGCCGAGGAAGATCTAGCGTCGCGCGAGCGACAAGCGTGGTGTTGGCGGGCGTGCTCGTCGCGATGGCGGCGCTGGTCGCTGGCCACGGTGTGGCGCGAGCCGAGTATCCGGCGGGGCCGCGTGCCGCGCCGCCGGCGAAGCCCGCGGTGGCGCCCAGCGCATCGGTCGGCGAGCGGGCTTTCGAGGCGCGCGGCTGCAGCCTGGTGGAGGGCGCGGGCGCGAGCGTGCGCTTCCCCGGCCCGATCGATGGCCTGAGCGCCGCGCCTGACGGCCAGCAGCTGAAGGTCTCGATGTGGGGGCTCGACCTCCGCTGGACGCCCGGTCTCCCGGCGCCGGGACGCGGTCCGATCTTCTCGGAGCCGTGCGGCGCGGCCGCAGAAGGCGCCACCGGCGGCTGGCAGGATCAGCTGCTGGCGGCGGCCCGGCTGGAGAACGCCGGCGACCGCGCCGGCGCCGCGGCCGCGTGGGCAGCCGGGGTCGCCGGGCTGCGCGCGTCGGGCGTGCGCGGCGATCGCGTCTTCTCGCTGCCGGCGCGCGCGCTGGTGCCCGCGGCGGCGGTACGCCGCGCGATCGAGGCGGGCGACGCCGAGCACGTCGATCTGCTGCTCCGCCGCGTGGCCGACGCCTTCCCGTACCTGGGCGAGGGCGCCGACGTCTACCCGCTGCTCGCCGACTGGCTGCGGACGCACGAGCGCCGCGAGCTCGCCGAGGCCTGGGACGCGCGGGCGCGCGCCTCGGCGGGTGCGTTCGTCAACGACGACCAGCGCGCCTTCGCCGCCATCGAGCGCCTCTTGCCCTTCGCGATCGGCGCGTACCTGGCGCTGCCACTCTTCGGCCTGCTGTTCGGGCTCGGCGTGGGCGCGCGCGCCGGCCGGGGCGCCGGGCCGCCGGGCCCGCTGGTGCTCTCGGTCATCGGGCTGGGGACGATGCTGTTCGTCGCGATGATCCTGTGCGCGAGTATCACCGGCCAGCTCGACGTGATCGGCAAGCACGCGTCGGCGCCCGCGGCGCTGCTGCAGGACGGCATGGCCGCGCCCGAGGTCAAGGCCTGGGTCGACGCGCGCGTGCGCCCGCAGTCGCGCGCCAAGCTGCTGGCCAACATCGACGCCGAGCGCGCCGCGATGCAGCAGGGCGGCCGCGCCGAGCTGCCGCCGCCCTCCGACGACGAGATGCGCCAGGCGTTGGCGCCGACGCAGGGCATCGGCGGGCGCATCGCCGACGGCGCGGCCGGGCTGCGACTGTCGAAGCTGCTCGAGGAGGACCGCACGTTCGCGCGCGTGCTCGCGCCGGTCGACAGCCTGGTGCGAGCGTTGCTGGCCCTGTTGATCGCGGCGGCGATGGGCTTCGCGATCGGCCGCGCCGCGCCGCGCGCGTGGCGTGGCGCCCATCTGGCGATACCCGGCGCGTCGCGCTGGCTGGGTCCCATCAGCGGCATCGTGACCATGCTCGCGCTCGCGGCCGCGGTCGCGCTGGTGGGCGGACGCTTGCTCGCGCCGATCGCGCGCCTGGACCTGCGCCCGATCTTCGGGCTCGAGGGGCTGATCGGGACGGCGCCGGCGGCCGCGCTGCCGAGCTCGCCGCTCTGGGTGCTGCCGGTGCTGGTCGCCGCCATCGGCGTGCACGTGCTCGGGATCTGGATGGATCGGCGGTTTTGCCGCATCGGCGGGCGAATCGACGGCGTTGACAAGCCGGGCGCCCCGGGCTAACGCCTAGGCCGAATGACCCGCCTCGCCGTCGTCGGTAGCACCTCGTCCGAGCCGCCCGTGCGCGTGCTCGACCCGCGCGAGGTGCCGGCGGAGCAGTGGAACGACTGGCGCTGGCAGATGCGCCACTCGATCACGACCGCCACCGAGATCGAGTCGCTGGTGCCCGGGCTGACCAGCGATGAGCGGCGCGGCCTGGCCGCGGCCGGCGATCTGTTCCGCGTCGGCTCCACGCCGTACTACTTCTCGCTGGTCGACCGCGACAACCCGAGCTGCCCGGTCAGGCGGCAGATCATCCCGACCTGGCACGAGACGCGCGTCGCGCCGGGCGAGCTCGAGGATCCGCTCGGCGAGGACAGCCACTCGCCGACGCCGGCCATCTTCCACAAATACCCGGATCGCTGCCTCTTGCTGGTCGTCGATCGCTGCGCGATCTACTGCCGCCACTGCAACCGCCGGCGCCTCGTCGGCGGCGACGATCCGCCGACCCGAGACGATCTGGACGCCGCGTTCGAGTACATCGCGCGCACGCGCCGCATCCGCGACGTGCTCATCTCGGGCGGCGATCCGCTGCTGCTGTCGACCGCCAAGCTCGACTGGATCCTCGGTCGGCTGCGCGCGATCCCGCACGTCGAGATCATCCGCATGGGCACGCGCGTGCCGGTGGTGCTGCCCATGCGCATCGACGACGAGCTGGTCGCGATGCTGCGCAAGCACCACCCGTTCTTCGTCAACACCCACTTCAACCACGCCAAGGAGATCACGCCCGAGGCGCGGCGCGGCTGCGAGAAGCTCGTCGACGCGGGCATCCCGGTGGGTAACCAGGCGGTGCTGCTGCGCGGCATCAACTCGTCGGTGCGCTCGCTGCGCCGGCTGATGCGCGACCTGCTCAAGATGCGCGTGAAGCCGTACTACCTGTTCCAGGGCGACACCGTCGTGGGCACCGACCACCTGCGCACGCCGGTGGAGAGCGCCATCGAGCTCATGGACGGCATGCGTGGCTGGATGTCGGGGATGGCGGTGCCGCACCTGGTCCTCGACGCGCCCGGCGGCGGCGGCAAGGTGCCCATCGGCCCCACGTACATCGAGGAGATGACCGACGAGACCGTGGTGGTGCGCAACTACCGTGGCAAGCGCATCTCGTACCCGCAGCCGGCCGAGAAGGACTGCACCGTCGCGTACGACCAGGTTTTCTTCGCCGGCGAGCCGGACGACGACGATCGCGAGGGCGGGGCCGGGTGACCGACGCGGCGCGGCTGATCGTGTGCGCGGCCGATGGCGAGCCGCTCGTCCAGACCGGGCGGCAGGCGGCGGCGAGGTTCGCGGAGGCGCTGGTGCGCGCGGCGCGTGCGCGGGCGGCGGGGCCGTCGTCCGGGGCGGGGCGTCGTCTCGTCGTGGCGATCGAACGACGGGCGGCCGACGCGCGTGCCGCGCTGGCGCTGCTGCTGCATACCGACGAGCTGCTCGTGGTCGACGACGTCGCGGGCTGCGGCGAGGCGGCGTTCCTGCGCGCGTGCCTGGGCGCCGCGGACCGCGACGCGCAGGTCATTCACGCCGCGGACCTGGTGGCCTCCAATGACACGCGGCTCATCACCGTGGCGGGGGCGGTGGCCGCGCCGGGCGTCCGTCTCGTCGCGGCGTCAGCAACGATCGACGACGTCGTCGCGGGCGCGGGCGGCGCGATCTGCGGCCCGGCGTGGGTGGCGCTGCGCTCGACGCTCGCCCTCTTGCCGCCGCTCGACCGCGACGTGCGCGTCGGCGACATGGCGGGCTTGCGCGCGGTGATCGTCGCGCCGGGAGCCTCGACGCTGGCGCGGCGGGCGCGCGGCGACCTGCGCGCGCCGGATCCCACGACGCCGCTCGGCGTCGATCGTGCCTGCCTGGGCGTGTTCGATGCTAACCGGGCCGCCGCCGCGGAGGCGTCGTTCTCGACGCCGCTGTCATTCGATCTGGTCTCGCGTCGGCTGGGCTTCGTGCCCGATTCGCTCGCGTGGCCGGCGCTGGACCCTCACGCTCTCCCGGCGTAAAACGGCGCATGCGCAAGGGCAGTAACGATTTGCACGTGGCGGTCACGGGTGCGTCCTCGGGTATCGGCGAGGCGATCGTGCGCGAGTACGCGCGCCTGGGGGCGCGGGTCACGATGGTCTCGCGTCGCCGCGAACAGATGCAGGAGATCGCGAACGCGGCGGGCGGGCGCACGCAGATCTTCGCGGTCGATCTCGGCGATCTCGAGGCGGCGACGTCGTGGCTCGTGCCCGCGCAGGCCGCGTTCGGCCCCATCGACGTGCTGGTGAACAACGCCGGCGTCCAGATCGTCGACGAGTTCGCGGCCACCGACATCGCTCGCGCCGAGAAGCTGTTGCTCCTCGATCTCCACGTGCCGCTGCGGTTGTCGCGGCTCGTGGTCCCTCAGATGCTCGCGCGGCGCTCCGGCACGATCGTCGACATTGCGTCGATGGCCGCGCTCGCGCCGACGCCGGGGATGGTCTACTATAACGCGGCGAAGGCAGGCCTCGCTGCCGCTTCCGAGAGCCTGCGCGGCGAGCTGCGCGGCACCGGCATCCACGTGGTCACCGTTTACCCGGGCCCCGTCGAGACGCCCATGGGCCGCGCCGGCTACGCGGCCCTCGAGGCGACCTCGGCCGCGCGCTCGGCCCCCAAGGGCACCCCCGATGTGCTCGCGCGCCGCGTCCGGCGCGCCGTCGAGCGCCGGCGCGCTCGCGTGATCTACCCATGGATCTACACCTTCGCCCGCCACCTCCCCGGCCCCACCCGCTGGATCATGGACCGCTTCTCCCCGAAGGTCCTGCACGGCCAGACCCAGGGGGACACTCTCCGTCTCCCACCTGGCTGATATCGCAAACGAATTTCGGGTAAGTGCGCAGACTGCCACGGATGGTCTCAAATCGCCAATCCGAGGGCCTCGTGTGCTCGCGTTTCACCCTGCGCGAAATGTGAGCATTGCGCACATGCTCCCACGGAGCCAACGATTCCAGATGGTTGGAACGTGGAGAGTGTCCCCAGGCCTAGACGGTCTGGCGGGAGGGGCAGGGGAGCGGGCAATCGGCGCAGCGGGGGCGGTTGGCGATGCAAACGCGGCGGCCGTGCCAGATGAGGCGGTGGGAGAAGTTGATCCACTCGGAGCGGGGCAGGAGCGCGGCGAGGTCGTTCTCGATCTTGACCGGGTCCTTCTGCTGGGTGAGCCCGAGCAGGTTGGACAGGCGCATCACGTGGGTGTCGACGACGACGCCGCTGGGGATGCCGAAGGCGGTGCCGAGGACGACGTTCGCGGTCTTGCGCGCCACGCCGGGCAGCGCGAGCAGCTCGGTCATGTCCTGAGGGACCTCTCCGCCGTGGAGCTCGGTGAGCCGCCGCGCCATGCCGAGCAGGTTCTTGGCCTTGTTGCGGAAGAAGCCGGTCGAGTGGATCACGCGCTCGACCTCGGACTGGTCGGCCTTGGCCAGCGCGGCAGCATCGGGCCAGCGGCGGAAGAGCTCGGGCGTGACCATGTTCACCCGCTGGTCGGTGCACTGCGCCGACAGGATGGTCGCGACGATCAGCTCGAAGGCGTTGCGGTGATCCAGCTCGCACTTCACGTCGGGGTACAGGGCGGCGAGGCCGTCGATGATCTTGCGCACGCGCGCCGGCGCCGGCTTGATCGCCTTCATCTCGGACGGTGCGGCCGTGGGCTTCGCCGCTCGGACCGGGGACATGGCGAGCGGCGATTTCTTGCCCGCCTTCGCCTTCGTCATCTGCGCCGCCTTTGCGCTCTTCGTGGACGCCTTCGCCATCACTCTCGGCTTCGCCATCGCCGTCACTCTGTCTGAGGATTGCCGCGCCGACAAGCACCGTGCTACTCCGTGGGGCATGTCGCCTAGCTTTCGCCGTCTGTCGCGCGTGTGGCCCGTCGCGCTCGTCGCTGCCGTGGCTGTCGCCGGCGGTTGCGGCCCATCGAGCGCCGAGACCCGGCGCGCGCGGAGCGTCGTCTACCAGACCGAGTTTGCGCGCGTGTGGAACGCGGTCTCGGCCACGGTGAAGGCGGAGTACCCGCGCCTGGTTATCGAGGACCCGGTGAGGGGGCGCCTGCTGACCGACTGGCACCTGGTCGAGCGCGTCGACGCCGAGGACGCGGTCGAGACCCAGGGCACGGGCGTGGTCGGGCCGAGCGGGCCGGCGAACACCACCGGCCAGCCGCAGATGGGCGGCAAGTTCTTTCGCATCGCCGTCGTGATCAAGCCAGGCGGGCCGCCGTGGAAGCTCCAGGTCGACGGCGAGGCCGCGCTCTACCGGCCGGGCATGGCCATGATCACGCCGTTCGATCACGACGACGCCGATGAGCCGACCTGGGTGCGTCCGCGCATCGACAAGATCAAGGTGGGCATCTACAAGCGACTCGAGGGCTTCGCCCGCCAGGTCGAGGAGGCGCCCGCCAAGGGCCCCGCCGCGCTGGACGCGGGCCCCTGGAAGAACCTGCCGGCGGGCGCACCCGAGGTCGCCGCCGGCGTGCACGCGGCGGCGCGGCAGAAGAACACGTCGGTGCTGCGGCGCTTCATGAGCGACGAGTTCACCTGGAGCGCCGGCGGCACACCGTCGGCCGACACGGCATTGTCGATGTGGAGCGCGGATCCGCTCGTGCTCGCGGCGCTGGTGAAGACGCTCGAGGCGGGCTGCAGCGAGCGCGAGACCGATACGCTCATCGTGTGCCCTGCCCGCGGCGGCGGGCTGGGCCAGTGGCGCGCCGAGCTCCGCAAGCAGGGCAAGACCTGGCGCTTCGCCGCGTTCTTCCGCGAGGAGTAGCGCGGCGCCGCGACGCGCCCCGCCGCCCGCGGCGAGGGAAAGGCGGTAGGATCGCCGGCAACGATGGCCCGCACCCGGCACCACGAGCTCCGCCGCAAGCTCCACGAGCTCGAAGAGGTCGTCCTGCTCGGCGCCGCGGGCGCCGTTGCGGGCACCCCGGCGCCCTCCGAGGCCGAGGTCCACGCCGCCCTCGACTCGCTCGTTGCCGCCGGTGACACCGCCACCCGCGAGCGCGTCGGCGCGCTCGCCCAGGTCGCCGCCGGCCGCGGCTCGCGCGCCACGTACATCGAGACCCACGACGCCTGCGGCGTGAAGAAGTACACCACCGCCGGCGGCCGCGTGATCTACCTGATGCCGGTCGAGACCTACCCGGACCACGTGAACAACGTGTACCTGGTGCGCGATCGCGACCACAAGTTCCTCTTCGACGCCGGCACCATGATGGCCAGCGCGCGCGATGGCTTCGCGCGCGCCGCGCGCGTGCTCGCCGAGATCTTCGCCGAGCCGCGCGCGCTCGAGGGCATCGACGACCTCATCGTCTCCCATGCACACAGCGATCACTTCGCCGGCTGCGGCTTGTGGCGTGCGCAGGGCGCGCGTATCCACGTCCACGAGCTCGACGCGCGCGTGATCTCCAACTTCGAGGAGCGCATCGTCATCGCCTCGCGCAGCGTGCGCCAGTTCCTGCAGGCGGCCGGCGTCGACGACGTGGAGCGCGCCGAGCTCGAGCGCATGTACCTGGCGACCAAGAACATGTATCGCTCGGTGCCGGTCGACCGCACACTCACCGACGGCGCGGTGGTGTGCGGCGCGGTCGCGCACCACGTGCCCGGTCACTGCCCCGGCCAGATCTGCCTGCAGATCGACAACGTCCTCCTGACCGCCGACCACGTGCTGCCGCGCATCACGCCGCACCAGTCGCCCGAGTCGATCACCCAGTCGAACGGCCTCGATCACTACTTCGAGTCGCTCGAGAAGATCCGCCGCGTCGGCGGCATCGACCTGGGCCTGCCCGGCCACGAGGCGCCCATCCCGCGGCTGCACCAGCGCATCGCCGAGATCGAGGCGTTCCACCGCAGCCGCCTCGACAAGGTGCGCGCGCTGTGCGCGGGCGACGCGCCGCGCACGCTGCAGCAGATCGCGCGTGACCTGTTCGGCGAGCAGGTGGGCTACGGCCGCATCCTCGCCTACCAGGAGGCCGGGGCGCACGTCGAGTGGCTGCAGCGGCGCGGCCTGCTCGAGATCGCGAACCTCGAGGATTTCAGCCACCAGCTGAACCCCGTCGTGCAATACCGGGCACAAAAGTGAGCGACCCGTCGAACCCGTCGAACCCCGCGAATCCGCCGCAGCCCGCGAATCCCCCGGAGCCTTCGGCAGCGCCTTCACCCGCGCCGCGCGGGCCGCGTCCGCCGCGCGCGCCGCGCCCGCCGACCTCCATGTACGCCACCGCGGCGCGCGGCACCGAAGAGATCGTCGCCGCCGAGCTCGAGCGCCTGGGCTTCGCGGGCGTCAAGCGTGGGCACGGCGGCGTGGCGTTCGCCGCCACCGACCTGCCCGCCGGGATGCGCGCGTGCCTGCACCTGCGCTCGGCGCTGCGCGTGCTCTGGCCGCTCGCCACCTTCCCGGCCGCCGACGCCGACGGCGTCTACGAGGGCTGCCTGGGCATCGCCTGGGAAGACTGGCTGACGCCCACGTCGACGTTCGCGGTCAGCGCGACCACCCGCGCCGCGCCGCCGCTCGCGCACGCGCCCATCTTGGCCATGCGCATGAAGGACGCCATCGCCGACCGCCTGCGCGAGCGCCGCGGCGCCCGCCCCAACGTCGACAAGGACGATCCCGACGTGCGCCTCTACGCCCACGTCGAGGCGGCGGCACGCTCGAAGGGCGGGGTCCCCGCGGTCACCGTCGGGCTCGACGTCTCGGGCGACAGCCTGCACGCGCGCGGCTACCGCGTCGCGCAGACGCGCGCGCCGCTGCGCGAGTCGATGGCCGCGTCGCTGGTCGCCATGAGCGGCTGGGATCCCGCGCACGGCCGTCCGCTCGTCGATCCCATGTGCGGCTCGGGCACCATCGCGATCGAGGCCGCGCTGATCGCGTGCAACGTCGCGCCCGGCCGCGCCGCGCGTGATCAGCGGTTCGGCTTCGAGCGCTGGCCGACCTTCGGCGACGCCGAGCGCGCGACCTGGAAGCGCCTGTGCGACGAGGCCGACGCCGCCGTGCTGCCGCGCGCGCCGGTGCCCATCATCGCCTCCGATTTCGACGCCGACGCGATCGCCGCCGCGGACAAGAACATCGCGATGGCCGCGGCGCCGGTGCGCGCGTCGATCGAGCTGCGCCGCGCCGACGCGCGCGAGCTCGCAGCGACCGAGCCGCCCGCGGTGATCCTGTCCAACCCGCCCTACGGCGAGCGCCTCGCCGGCGCCGGCGGCAGCGGCCTCGAGGGGCTGTGGCGCGCGCTCGGCCAGCGCTGGCGCACGCTGCACGGCCACACCGCGTTCCTGCTCGTGCCCGACGGCCCCGCGACCACATGGCTGGGCATGCGCCCGACCTGGTCCAAGCGGCTCATGAACGGCCCGATCCCGGTTGCGCTCAACCGCTACGAGCTGGGCAAGCAAACCGCGGCGCGCCCGCGGTAGCCGCACTCCCGCCGCGCGCGCCTCCCGGCCGCGCGCGCCTCCCGGCCGCGCGCGCCTCCCGGTCGCGCGCGCCGAGCGAGTCCGTCAGCGCGCCGTGCCCAGGATCACGCCCGCGGTGACGATCCACAGGATGATCGTGATCAGCAGCGGCCGGTCCTTGAGCAGGACTTCCTCGGGGCTGCCGCCCTCGTTCTTGCGGTGCGCCAGGTACAGGTAGCGGAACATGCCGAAGATCACGAACGGCACCGTCAGCATCATCGCGTGGTTCGCGGGCAGCTTCGGCGACGTGAACGTGTACAGCGAGTAGGCCATGATCGCCGCCGAGGCGGTGATGCTCACCAGGGTGTCCAGCAGCGCCGGGGTGTACTCGTCGAGGATCTTGCGGTGTTTGCCCGCGCCGTCCTCGAGCAGGAGCAGCTCGTTGCGCCGCTTGCACAGGCCCAGGAAGAGCGCGCCCAGCAGCGTCACCGTGTACAGCCACGGCGAGATCTCGGCGCCGATGACGACCGCGCCCGAGATCGCGCGCATCACGAAGCCGATCGCGATCACGAACACATCGACGAGCACGAGGTGCTTGAGCACGAAGACGTAGCCGAGCTGCATCACCAGGTAGCCGCCGATGATGAGGCCGTACTCGGGCGCCAGCAGCCACGCGGCGGCCACGCTGCCGGGCATGAGCAGCAGGGCGACGACCACCGCGGTGCTCGCCGGTAGCGCGCCCGACGCGATCGGCCGGTGCCGCTTCTTGGGGTGCTGGCGGTCCTGCTCGACGTCGAGCACGTCGTTCAGCAGGTACACCGCGCTCGCGGCCAGGCAGAAGATGCCGAACGCCGCCGAGGTCCGCGCCAGGTAGTCCCACATCTCGGGGGAGAACGGTCGCCAGCGCTCGTTGAGCGTGAAGACCATGCCGGCGAACACGAGGACGTTCTTCGTCCACTGCTTGGGGCGCATCGCTCGCAGCAGGGCGAGCGGCCCCTTTTTCACGACCCCTTCGTCCCCCATGAGGCGGCGGACGTTAGCATGTCACGACGAGGTGCCGGCGATCGGCGCCGCCGTCACCGTCGGATAGAAGATCTCGCTCCGCAGCTGCCGCTTGCGGTCGATGCCCTGGGCGAGCAGCCCGGCCTTCACCTCGCGGATCATGTCCTCGTGGCCGACCAGGTAGTAGACCGGCTTCACGAGCTCGGCCGGGGTCGCGAGCACGTGCGGCGTGATGCGACCGGCCAGGCCGGGCCAGCCCGCGTGCGGCGGCTGCGCCGACAGCGAGAGGTGCGGCTCGAAGCGGCCGGGCGCGAGCGCCGCGAGCGCCGTGAGGCGATCCTGCCAGTAGAGGTCCTCGTGGTGGCGCAGGCCCCAGTAGAGCTGTACGCGGCCGTGCTCGCTCGCGCGCGGCAGGAGCTCCTGCAGCATGGGCACGGCGGCCGCGATCCCCGAGCCGGTCGCCGCGAAGACCACGTCGCCGGCGTGCGCGAAGTCGGGCACGAAGAAGCCCATCGGCCCGGTGAAGCTGACGACGTCGCCGGGACGCAGGCGTTCGAAGTACGCCGAGCCGAGCCCGCCGGGCACGAGCTTCACGAGCAGCTCGAAGCCGCCCGCGCGCGACGGGTGCGACGCGATCGAGTACGAGCGGCGCACGCCCCCCACGTCATCGAGGCGGATGGAGACGAACTGACCGGCGCGGTACGTGAACGCAGACGGATCGAGGAAATCGAGCTCGACCTGCAACACGCCGGGCGCGAGGCCGGTGACCGCTGTGACGCGTGCCGTCTTCTCCGCCATGCCCAGGGGTTAGCACGCGCGGCCTCGCGGCGCCGCGCGCGCACGTGGCGAGCGCGCGCGTCAGCCCGCGTGCCAGAGCTCGAGAAGCTCGTGCACCATCCGTGCAGTCGCGCCCCAGATGTTGCGCCCGTCGGGCTGGTACGCGCAGGTCCGCCACGTGTAGCCCCAGCGCGTGATCTCGCCCTTGTCCTCGAACAGCGCGGGGTCGCGCAGCTTGGCGAGCGGGACCTCGAAGGCCTCGGCGACCTCGGCCTCGCACGGGCGCCACGCGGGTGGCGCGGGCGCGACGACGCCGACGATGGGCGTGATCATGAAGCCGGACGGCGTGGGCACGTCGCCCAGTCGGCCGAGCACGCGCACCGTGGCGGGATCGATGCCGAGCTCCTCCTCGGCCTCGCGCAGCGCGGCGGCCTCGAAGCTGGCGTCGCCATCGTCGACCTTGCCGCCGGGGAAGCTGATCTGGCCGCTGTGCGTGCGCAGGTCGGCGTGGCGCAGCGTGAACAGCAGGTGGAGCTGGCCGTCGCGCTGCACCACCGGTACCAGCACCGCGGCGGCGCGGAAGGTGAGGCCCAGCTCGGCGGGCAAGGTCACGACCGTCGGCCGGTAAGCCGCGAGCACGCCGGCGAGCCGCTCGAGGTCGGCGTTGTCGAGCACCGCTCGCATGGCCGGCTGCGTGTTGGCGCGGCTGCTCACGGGAAGATCTTTCCCGGGTTCAGCAGGTCGGCGGGATCCCACAGGCGCTTGAGCTTCTTCTGCCAGGCGATGAGCGCGGCTGACTGCTCGCGCGGCACGTACTTCATCTTGGCCAGGCCGATGCCGTGCTCGCCCGAGAGCGTGCCGCGCAGCTCGAGCGTGTCGGTGAACAGCTGGTCGAGCGCGCCGTCGACGCGGCGGGCGATGTGGTCGAGCTTCTTGTCCTCGTCGACGAGCAGGTTGACGTGCAGGTTGCCGTCGCCGGCGTGGCCGAAGGTGGCCACGGGCAGCTCCCAGCGCGCGCTCATGGCGTCGACCCGGCGCAGCATCTCGGCGATCTGGCCGCGTGGCACCACGATGTCCTCGTTGATCTTGTGGCGGTGCGCATCGCGCAGGCAGTGTGACACCATGCGCCGCGCCTGCCACATGCGCCGGCGCTCGGCGTCGTCGCGCGCGACGATCACGTCGACCGCGCCCTTCTCCTCGCACACCGAGGCGCAGCGCAGCATGGACGACTCGAGGCCTTCCTCGTCGCCGTCGAGCTCGGTCAGCACGATCGCGCCCGCCGAGAGCGGGAACGGGTAGGGCGCCTTGGCGCGGATGTGCTCGAGCGACGAGCGATCGACGATCTCGAGCGCGCGCGGCCGGAAGCCGCGGTGCAGGATGGCCGAGATCGCCTCGCCGGCGTCGGCCATGGTCGTGAACACGCCCAGCATGGTGACCACGCCGGTGGGCTTGGGCAGCAGCTTGACGGTGATCTTGGTGGTCACGCCGAACGTGCCCTCCGAGCCCACGAAGGCGGCGACCACGTCGTAGCCGGTCACACCCTTGGACGTGCGCCGACCCATGGTCAGTGGCTCACCGCCCATGAGCGCGACGTCGAGCTCGATCACGTACTCGCGCGTGACGCCGTACTTGAAGGCGCGCGGCCCGCCCGCGTTCTCGGCGACGTTGCCGCCCAGCGAGCACATGGCGAGTGACGCCGGATCGGGCGGGTAGAACAGGCCCTCGGCCTCGACGGCCTCCTGGAACTGGCCGAGGATCACGCCCGGCTCGACGACCGCGACCATGTCGTCACGGTCGATCTCGAGCACGCGCGTCATGCGCTCGGTCGACAGCACGATGCCGCCGCGCACGGCCAGCGCGCCGCCGGTCATGCCGGTGCCCGCGCCGCGCGGTGTCACCGGCACGCGGTGCTCGGCGGCCAGGCGCAACACGAGCTCGACCTCGGCCGCTGACGAGGCCAGCACGGCGCACTCGGGCGGAAACCGCCCGAGCCCGCTCTGATCCGTGGCGTAGCTCTCGAGGAGGTCCTCGTCGCGGAGGACCTTGGAAGCGCCCAGTTCGCGCTGGAGGAGGGTGTAGACGTCGGCGCCGCTCACGGGTGCCCGGTGGGCTGCCCGGTTACGCCGAGAACGACGAGCCGCAGCCGCAGGTGCTCTTGGTGTTGGGATTGTTGAACTTGAAGCCGGCGCCCTGCAGGCCCTCGACGTAGTCGACCTCGGTCCCCATGAGGTACATGAGGCTCATCTGGTCGACGACCATCTTGACGCCGTGCGAGTCGACGATCTTGTCGGCCTCGGCGACGTTGTCGAAGTAGAGGTCGTAGCTGAAGCCAGAGCAGCCGCCCCCAACGACGCGCAGGCGCAGGCCCATGCCGTCCTCGATGCCCTCGGCGACCCGGATTTCCCGGACCTTCTCGGCCGCCTTCTCGGTCAGGGCCAGCATGCCGGGCTCAGCGGACGAGTCCGCCTGCGGCACCGAGCAATCCTGAGAAGTCGCTTCCTTGGTCTCTTGAGATTCCAGCATTTGTATTGTCCTCGGATGCTATGGGCTCCATGCCCGGAACATCGAGCCTCACTATAGCCTCGACCCCCGCCTGCGGCAATGTCCGCGACGCAGCGCGTTGACAGCCCGAGGACCACGAGTTACCAATTCCCGCATGCCGAAGGCTGCACGCTTCATCTGGAAGAAGACTTGAACCACCTGCCGCAACGCGAGGAGTTTCCTCGCGAAACTGGGTGTGAAGCTGGATCAGGATCGCGAGCTCAACGCTCAGCCGCTGACGACCTCCGAGCTGGAGGCGCTCATCGGCAAGCGGGACCACAAGGAATTCTTGAACACGCGTAACGAGCTCTACCGCGAGCGCAACATGAAGGCGAACCCGCCGGAGCGCGCCGAGGCGCTGAAGTTGATGGCCGAGCATCCCAATCTCATTCGCCGGCCCATCCTGGTCGTCGGCGACCGCATGCTGCTCGGTTTCGACGAGAAGGTCTGGAAGGAGACGCTGTCCTAGATGCCGAATTATCAGACGTACTTGAAGGGCGTGAAGTCAGAGATCGCCGAGGTCGACGTTCGCCAGGTGAAGGCGGTGGTCGACGCGGTCGCCGGCGGCGCGGCCACGAGCGGCCCCGCCGCGAAGCTGATCGACGTACGCGAGCAGGACGAGTACTCGCAGGGCTACATCCCCGGCGCCACCTGGATCCCGCGCGGGTTCCTGGAGTCGCGCATCGAGGACGTGCTGCCTGAGCGCGACGCCCCCGTGATCCTCTACTGCGCGGGCGGCAACCGCTCGGCGTTCGCGGCGCGCTCGCTCCAGGAGATGGGCTACACGAACGTGAAGAGCCTGGAGGGTGGCTACTCGGCGTGGAAGCGCGCCGGCCACCCGGCCGAGTTGCCCTTCGTGATGAGCAAGGATCAGCAGATCCGTTACTCGCGCCACACCATGCTCCCCGAGGTCGGCGAGGCCGGCCAGGTGAAGCTGCTCAAGTCGCGCGTGCTGTGCCTGGGCGCGGGCGGCCTGGGCGCACCGTCGTCGGTTTACCTGGCCGCGGCCGGCGTGGGCACCATCGGCCTCGTCGACGACGACGTCGTGGACCTGTCCAACCTGCAGCGGCAGATCATCCACGCGCAGGACCGTATCGGCATGCCCAAGGTGGAGAGCGCGAGGATCATGCTCGGCGGGCTGAACCCCGACGTGAAGGTCGTGCCGCACCAGTTCCGCCTGACCTCGGAGAACATCCTGGGGCTGATCGCCGACTACGACGTGATCGTCGACGGCGCGGATAACTTCCCGACGCGCTACCTGCTGAACGACGCCGCGCTCAAGCTGAACAAGCCGGTGGTGCACGCGTCGATCTACCGCTTCGAAGGCCAGATGACCTCGTTCGTGCCCGACGCGGGCCCGTGCTACCGCTGTCTGTACCCGGCGCCGCCGCCGCCCGACATGGCGCCGTCGTGCCAGGAGGCCGGCGTGCTGGGCGTGCTGCCCGGCGTCGTCGGCGTGCTGCAGGCCAACGAGGCCATCAAGCTGCTGCTCGGCATCGGCACCTCGCTGGCGGGTCGCCTGCTCGTCTTCGACGCGCTGAAGACGAAGTTCCGCGAGCTCAAGCTGCGCCGCGATCCCAGGTGCCCCACCTGCGGCGAGGGTGTGGATCGAAGCAAGATCGAGCTGATCGACTACGAACAGTTCTGCGCGGTTCGCTCGTAGGCGGCCCCTCTCTGTCCCGACCCACCGGGCGGCGCGCGTCACGCTACGGCAACGAGTTGATCCAGGCCGCGATCGCGGCGACGCCGGTGGTGTCGACCTTCTCCGAGGCGTAGGGCGGCGGCATCTGCGCCGCGCCGCCGCGCTGGTTCGGGCGCACGTAGATCGCGCTGTCCTCGACGTCGGCGGGCGTGAGCCGCGAGAAGCCCGGGAAGCTGTTCGAGTGGGTGGTGCGGCCGATGAGCGACTGCGCCATGCCGGTCTGCAGCGGGTCGAAGCCGTTGGCCTCGGTCACCGAGAGTCGCAGCAGCATGCAGTCGACGAGCTGGCCGGGCATGCTCACCGCGTCGCAGCTGTCGATGTGCGCCGTGCCCGCCGGGTTGTGGCAGTTGCCGCAGTTGGCGTGCAGGTAGCCGAGCGCGGCCTGCGCGGGCGTGCCGGCGCCCGGGACGCGGTAGTCGGTGTCGGCGGGCGGCGGCGTGGTCAGCTTGCCGGCGGCCGCGAGCGACCTGAGCGTGGGCGCGGCGCCGTCCTTGGAGAGCTGGTAGGCCGAGAAGCCGAGGACCTTGCCCGGCTCGCCGTTGTGGCAGGTCAGGCAGCGGGTTTTGTTGGGCACGTTGTGCTCGGTGCCGAGCACGTCCTCGACGCCATTGTTGTTGAGGATCGCGTCGGATTGGTCCGCGAGCCAAACGAACGTGGCGATGAAGAACATGCCGTCGGGCTTGACCTCGACGATCCGGGTCTCGAGCAGCTTGCCGTCGGGCGCGGCGAACTCCTTGAACAGCTTGGTGCCGACCGGGAAGATCCAGTGATCCATGACGGAGGTGTTGATCTGCTCGCCGTCGGGCAAGACAATCCAGCGGCGCTTCACGGCGCCGTCCGACCAGAGCTCGTAGACCGGCTTGTACTCGATGGCCGCGGGCGAGATCGCGTAGGTCGCGATGTCCGCGTACAACCCCTGCTGCGAGATCTTCGCGCGCACGTCGGCGTCGGCGGCGATGGCGTCGGGCGGCAGCGCGGCGTCGCAGGGACAGGCGGCCGGGTCGGCATCCGGGCTGCCTTCGTCGTCGCCGCAGGCGGTCGCGGCGAGCGTGAGGAGGGCGAGGGCAACGAGTCGGACGAGGGGATGCCGGGCCTGCGCGAGGGCGGCGAAGTTCGGCCCGATTTGGAGCAACTTCATGGCCCGGGATACTATCACCGCAGGCGCACCCCCTGATGCTGGGCATTGGACAGTCGCTGGGGAACTACCGCATCGTGGGCAAGCTCGGCTCCGGTGGGATGGGCGTCGTGTACGAGGCGGAGCACCCGCTCATCGGGAAGCGTGTCGCGCTCAAGGTCATCCACAAGGACCTGGCGCGGAACCACGAGGTCATCACGCGCTTCTTCAACGAGGCGCGCGCGGTCAACCAGATCGGCAACGATCACGTCGTCGATGTTTCCGACTTCGGTCAGACCGAGGAGGGTGAGTACTTCCTGGTCATGGAGGTCCTCGTCGGCGAGAGCCTGGCGGACCGGCTGGAGCGCGAGCGGCGGTTGCCGGTGGGTCGCGCGCTGCACGTGGCCGCGCAGATCGCCGATGGCCTGTCGGCCGCGCACGCGGCGGGCGTGGTGCACCGCGATCTCAAGCCCGACAACGTCTTCCTGGTCAACAAGCTCGGTGACGCCGACTTCGTGAAGATCCTGGATTTCGGCCTGGCCAAGCTGATGCTCGACGGCGGCGTCAGCGTGACCAAGCAGGGCGTGATCCTGGGCACGCCCGAGTACATGTCGCCCGAGCAGGCCGAGTCGAAGCGCACGATCGATCACCGCAGCGACGTGTACGCGCTCGGCATCCTGCTCTACCAGATGACCACCGGGCTGCTGCCGTTCGTCGGCAACTCGATGGGCGAGGTGCTGGTGAAGCACGTGTCGCGCGCCGCCGCGCCGCCGCGCGGCGTGAACCCCGAGATCCCGGCAGCGGTCGAGCAGATCATCCTGAAGTGCCTGGCGAAGCGTCCGGAAGAGCGGTTCCAGGGCATGGGCGAGCTGCGCGCGGCCCTCCTGGATCCGGATCGCTGGACGGGGCGCACGACCGGTCCACTGGCGGCGCTGGAGCCGGCGCCGGGCGGCTCGGGTGGGGCGGTTGGTTCGGGCGCGTCGGGCGGCACGGCGGTGGGCCGCGCGTCGGGCGGCGTGCCGGTCCTGGTGCCGCCACAGACGTCGTCGCCGGTGGCGCGCACGCTCATCGGAACGGGGGTACCAGCCGTCGCCAGCGCAGCGGCCCAGACGGCGGCCGAGCGGCTGCCCGCGCTGCGGTCACCCACCGCGGCGCAGAATTCGACCGTCGTTTTGCCTCCCGGCGTCGCCGCCGGGCGCGCTGGGCGTGCGCGTCGCCGGCGCCTCGCGTCCTTGGCCTTCGCGTCGCTTGCGCTGGTGGCAGGGGTGACGTGGGCGATGTGGCGCGCCACGCGCGGCTCGCCGTCGACCGCTGCCTTCGCGCGGCCCGCTGCCGCGCCGTCCCCGTCTGCTCCGGCGCCGCCTGCGGCCGCGCCCGTGGCGCCCGCCACGGCTGCACCCGCGCCTGCGCCGCTGCCCGCCACGGTGCGTATCGTCATCAACACGCAGCCCTCGGGCGCCGAGATCTTCGACGAGATCTCCGGCCGGCTCCTCGGCGTCTCACCCACCGAGCTCCAGCTCCCCCGTGACAGCGGCGAGCGTGCCCTCGTCATCCGCCACGTCGGCTGCGGCGAGAAGCGCCGGGCCGTCAAGACCACTTCTGACGCCGAGATCAGCCTCGATCTCGAACGCCTCCCGCGCCGCCGACCCACGCCGACCAGCGACCTGCTCACGCCGCGCTTCTGACCGGAGCTCCGCGAGGGCAGCCCCCGTCAGCGCGTCGGTCCCGCTGCCTGCCGCGTGCGCGCGCGCTGGGCCTCCAGCCAGGCCAGCCACGTGTCGACGCCGGCGCCGCTCCGCGCCGAGACCTCGAGCAGCCGGGGCGAGGGCATGACCTGCGCGAGCGCCCGGGAGATCTCGGCGGTCGAGACCTCGGGCAGGTGCGGCAGGAGGTCGGTCTTGGTGAGCACGACCAGGTCGGCGTGGCGGAAGATCACCGGGTACTTGAGCGGCTTGTCGACACCCTCGGTCACCGACAGCACCACCACGTTGGCCTGCTGGCCGAGGTCGTAGATGGCGGGGCAGACCAGGTTGCCGACGTTCTCGATGAAGAACAGGTCGGCGGCCTGCACCGCGGCGGCGAGCGGGCCGTCGTGGAGAGCGTGGTGCACCATCGCCGCGTCGAGGTGACAGGCGGAGCCAGTGGTGATGGGCGCGGACGGGATGCCGGCGCGATCCAGGCGCTCGGCGTCGAGCGCGGTGGCGAGGTCGCCGCTGACGGCGGCCAGCCGGTAGCGGCCCGCCAGCGCGCGCGCGGTGGCCTCGAGCAGCGCGGTCTTGCCCGAGCCCGGCGAGCCCATCAGGTTGAGCACGGTCACGCCGCAGGCGAGGAAGTGCTCGCGCAGATGACGGGCCTGGTAGTCGTTGCCCGCGAGCAGGGACGCGTGCACCTCGACCACCACGCGCTGCGGATCGCCGCAGCCACAGACGTCACACATCGGGAACCTCCAGCTCGAGTCGATCGAGGATCAGATCGCCACCGGCGATCAGGCCGACGTCGCCGTCGCCAACGCAGCTCGGACAGCGCAGGGCCTGGCCGGCAAGGATCTCGGCGCCGCAGCCGCGGCAGCGCCAGCGCGCCGCCTCGGCGATCACCTCGAGCACGGCGGCGGCGTAGCCGCGGTCTTCGCAGCAGCCGGCGAAGGCGTGCTGGAAGAGCTCGCGGTCGACTCCGGCCAGCTCGCCGATGCGAACCCGGATCTGCCGCACGGCCGCGGCGGGGTGCGCCCCGATCGCGCGATCGGCCTGATCGAAGAGGGCGTGCACCAACGAGACCTCGTGCACGGCTAGCAGATCCTCGGCAGCGGGTCGTCGTCGCGCTCGCGCAGCCGGCGCGTGCCGAAGCCGGTGTCGAGCAGCACCTCGCCGGGGGCGCCGGCGACGACGCGGCCGATGCAGGCGGCGCGCTGGCCGAGCGGGTGCGCGTGCAGGGCGGCCAGCACGCGCGCGACCGCTGCGGGTGCCACTGCGAGCAGCGCCTTGCCCTCGTTCGCGACCACGAGGGGATCGATGCCGAGCAGCTCGGCGGCGGCCCGGGTGGAGTCGGCGAGCGGCAGCGCGGCCTCGTCGAGCCGCACCGCCACGCCCGCCTTGTGCGCGAGCTCGACGAGCGCGCTGGTGATGCCGCCGCGGGTGGGGTCCTTCATCGCGTGCACGTCGGTGCCCCCGGCCGCGAGGGCGCTGCGCACCAGGCCGTTGAGCGGCGCCACGTCGGAGCGCAGCTCGCCCTCGAGCCCGAGCTGGTGGCGGGCCGCGAGCACCGCCAGCCCGTGGTCGCCGATCGTGCCGGTGACCAGGATGGCGTCGCCGGCGCGCAGCCCGGTGTCGCGCACGACGCGCTCGGCCAGCCCCAGGCCGGTGGTGGACAGCACGACGCCGTCGAGCTCGCCCTTGCGCATGACCTTGGTGTCGCCGGCGACGACGCGGGTGCCGGCCTCGGCGCAGGCGGCTTGCATCGAGGCGGAGATCCGCTGCAGGGCCTCGACCGCGAAGCCCTCCTCGACGATCACGCTGCAGGTGAGCGCCAGCACCTCGGTGGCGCCCATCATGGCGAGGTCGTTGACCGTGCCGCAGACGGCGAGGCGGCCGATGTCGCCGCCGGGGAAGAATACCGGCTGCACGACGTGAGCGTCGGTGGTCAGCACCAGCCAGCGGTCGCCGAGCCGGAGGGCCGCGCCGTCGTCCATCGCCCGCGCCTCGGGATCCGTGACGCCGCGCAGGAACACGTCCTCGATCAGTGCGCGCATCGCCGCGCCGCCGGCGCCGTGGGCGAGGCGCACGTGGGTATCCGATTCGCGCGCGCTCATGCTGGCCTCGCCTCGCCGGCGCCCAGGCCGTGCTCGTGCCAGATCCGGCACACGCCCTCGGTGCTCACCATGCACGCGCCCACCGGCGTCGCCGGCTGACACTCACGGCCGAACAGCGCGCAGTCGCGCGGCTGGGCGCGGCCGGTCATGATCGCACCGCACCGGCAGGAGGCGGCGAGCGCCCCCTCGGTCGGTGTCGGCGCCGCCGCTAGCTCGGCGGCGAAGCGCACGGCGGCGTCGTGGGCCCCGAGCTCGGGGCGCAGGCGCAGATCGCCGTCCGGCACGCGCGCGATGCCGCGCCACTCGCCGTCGCCGGTGCTGAACACGCGGAACAGCGCGTCGAGCGCGCGGCGGTTGCCGTCGCGCGTGACGCAGCGGGTGAAGGCGTTCACCACCTTGGCCTCGCCGGCGACGATCTGCTCGACCAGCAAGGTGAGCGCGGCCAGGATGTCGAGCGGCTCGAAGCCGCCGACCACGACCGGGCGGCGGTGGCGGGCGACGAACGCCTCGAAGACGCCGTGGCCGGTGATGGTGGCGGCGTGGCCCGCGGCCAGGTAGCCCTCGATCTCGGTGTCGGGCGTGCTGGCCACGACCTCCATCGCCGCCGGGACCCACTTGTGCGCGGACAGCACGAACAGGTTGGGCGGCGGATCGCGGAGCAGGATCGCCGCCGTGGCCACCGCGGTGGTCTCGAAGCCGGTGGCGAAGAACACCACGGGCTCGGGGGTGGCGCGGGCCCGCTCCAGCGCCTGGGTGGCGGCGTAGATGACCTCGACGCGGGCGCCGGCGGCGCGCGCGTCGTCGAGCGAGCGCGCGCGGCCGGGGACGCGCAGCATGTCGCCGTACGTGAGCACGCGCAGCCCGCGATCGGCCAGCGCGACGGCGGCGTCGATCTCGGGCGCGTCGGTGACGCAGACCGGGCAGCCAGGCCCCATCTGCACGCGCAAGCCCGGAGGGAAGCTGGCGCGCAGCCCGTAGCGCGCGATGGCCTGCTCGTGGCTGCCGCACACGTGCATGACCGTCACGGTGCGGCCGGCGCGCGCCACGGCGCGCTCGAGGCGTGCACGCAGCGCCTGGCCGCGGGCGACGTCGCGGAAGGCGAGCCCTGGCGCGGTCACGAGCCCGCCTTGCCGGTCGGCGCCGGCATCGGGGGCAGCCCCTCGAGATCCTCGGCGGCCAGGGCGGCGAAGAAGGCCAGGGTCTCGGCCAGCTCCTCCTCAGGAATGCGGCGAATGGCGAAGCCGACGTGCACCAGCACGTGATCGCCGACCGCGACCGGTTCATCGACGAGGTCGAGCGCGACCGGCCGGCGCACGCCCCAGAAGTCGACCACGGCGGTGTCGCCGTCGACGCTCACGATCCGTCCAGGAGCACCGAGACACATAGCCTACCTCCGCTCCGCGGCGCGCAGCGCCAGGACCGCCGTCCAGGCCTGCCCGAGCGCGAGGCCCCCGTCGTTGACCGGGACCTCGCGCGGCGTGCGCACCCGGTCGGCGCCGAGCCGGCGGGCGAGGCCGCGACCGAGCACCTGGTTCTGGAACACACCGCCGGTCGGCACCACGAGGCGGGCGCCGGTGGTCGCCAGCGCCTGCTCGACCACCCGGGCGGTGGCGTCGATCAGCGTGCGGTGGAAGCGAGCGGCGACCACCGGTGCGGTCACGCCGGCGAGCAGATCGTCGACCACGGCGCGCACCGTGGGCCGCAGGTCGATCTCCGCGGGCACCGCAGCGGCGGCGACCGGCGCGAGCTCCGTCGGCGCGCCGACGGGGTACGCGGGGCCGTCGCCGACGACCGCCTCCTCGAGCGCGATCGCGACGTGGCCCTCGAAGCCCGCCTCGGGCAGCCCGAGCGCCAGCGCGCCGATGGCGTCGAACCAGCGGCCTACGCCGCGCGCCGGCATCACCTCGACGCGGGCCGCGAGCATGCGCGCGACCGTGGCCAGCGCCGTGGGCGGCACCGCCGCGAACAGCGGCAGGCGCGCCGCCAGCGCGAGCGCCTCGTCGCCGAAGGCCTCGTGCAGCGCGGCCAGCGCCTGCCGCCACACCGAGCGCACGGCGCGCTCGCCCCCGGCCAGCGGCAGCGGACGGAAGCTGGCCAGACGCCACCACGCCGGGCCGTCGACCAGCAGCACCTCGCCGCCCCAGGAGGTGGCGTCGGGGCCCCAGCCGCTGCCGTCGTAGACCACCCCGATCACCGGCTCGTCGAGGTGGAGCTCGGCGATCGCCGCCTGCACGTGCGCCAGGTGGTGCTGGACCCCGATGTGCCGGTGCGCCGGGCGGTTGAGCGCGAGCCGGGTGGTGGCGTAGCCGGGGTGCAGATCGTGCGCGACGACCTCGGGCGAGATGCGTAGCAGGCGCTCGAAGGCGGTCAGGTCGGCCTGCCACGCGGCCTCGCCCTCGACCGTCTCGAGGTCGCCCAGGTGCGGCCCGAGATAGGCGAGATCGTCGACGACGATGCAGATCGTGTTCTTGAGGTGACCACCGACGGCGAGCACCGGCGCCGGCGAGGGCGCGGGCAGCCGGATCGGCTCGGGCGAGAGGCCGCGAGCCCGCCTCACCACGCGCGGCCCCGCGGGCGCGATGCTCAGCACCGAGTCCTCGACCCGGCGGGCGATGCGGCGATCGTGGAGCAGGAAGCCGTCGACCAGCCCGGCCAGCCTGGCCCGGGCGCCAGCATGATCGATCTCGGCCGGGGCGCCGCTGCGGTTGCCCGAGGTGGTCACCAGCGGGGCGCCCACACGCGCCAGCAAGAGGTGCTGCAGCGGCGTCGCCGGCAACATCACGCCGACCCGGCGCGACGGCCCGTTGACCGCCGGCGCGAGCGCGCCCGGGCGGGCGGGCGCGAGCACGATGGGACGCGCCGAGCTGGTCAGCGCCGCGCGCGCGTGGTCGTCGAGAACCGCCACGGCTTCGGCGCCGGCCAGGTCGGCGACCATGATCGCAAACGGTCGCAGCTCGCGGCGCTTGCGGCGGCGCAGCTCGGCGACCACGTCTTCGCGGGTCGCGTCGCACAGCAGGTGGAAGGCGCCCAGGCCCTGCACCGCCAGGATGGCGCCCGCGCGCAGGCGGGCGGCGGCCTCGTCGAGGGGATGCGCGGCCGGCAGCTCGATCCCGTCGGGGCCGGTGAGCCACAGGCGTGGGCCGCACGCCGGGCACGCAACGGTCTGGGCGTGGAAGCGGCGATCGTCGGGGTCGGCGTACTCGCTGGCGCAGGCCGGGCAGAGCGCGAAGCCGGCCATCGTGGTGCGCGCGCGGTCGTAGGGCAGGGTGTCGGCGATGGCGAAGCGAGGCCCGCAGGCGGTGCAGCTGGTGAAGGCGTAGCCGTGGTGGCGGTCCTTGGGGTCGTCGACCTCGGCCAGACAGGCCGGGCAGGCCGCCAGATCCGGCGGCAACGAGAGCCGGCGGGTGCCCTCGGTGGACGACGCCGCGATCGCGAACCCGCGCAGCCCGGGCTCGAGCGCGATCGCGGTCGCCCGCACCGTGCGCAGCCGCGCCGCCCCCGGCAGGCGCTGCTGCAGCGCCCGCACCAGCTCGTCGAGCGCGGGCGCTGGACCGAACGCCTCCACGGTCACGCCGCGCGCGGAGTTCAGCACCCGGCCGGTCAGGCCGAGCGCGCGCGCCTCCCGCTGCAGCCAAGGCCGGACGCCGACGCCCTGCACGGTGCCCTCGAGCTCGAGCCGGCGGCCCTCTGCGGGGGCCGTGCCCGTCCGGCCCTCGCGCACGAAGAGCTCGGCGGTGGCGGTGTCGGCCCGCGCCTCGCGCACGAAGAAGGCGAGCGCGGCGTCGAGGTGCGCGCGCGCGTTCACCGACAGCTCGTCGCCCAGCTCGAAGCGCTCGCCGCGGATTTCCAGCACCCACGCCTCGGGCGGCTCGCCGATCACGTCGCGGTGGGTGCCGAGCACGGCCGCCGGTGACATGGCGTGGCTGGTGGCGCCGGGATCCCGGTTCGCCTCGACCCGCCTGAGCTCGAAGGGCGGCGCTGCCTGCACGCTGGCGTCCACGAACAGCACCCGCCGGCGGCCGGTCAGGTCGAGCGCGTGCTCGATCTGCAGCTGGAAGTCGGTGAGCAACTCCAGCCGGCCGGCGGCGATCTCGCCGGCGAGACTGGCGGCGGCGCGCTCGACGAAGCGCGGGCCGAGCGCGTCGTCGCCCCGGGACGGGTTGCCGACCCCGAGCACCAGCAGCGGCGGCGTGGTCACGACGCGCGCTCGCCGTCGCGGACCAGGCGCTCGACGAGCACGCCGCTGGCGTCGATCAGCTCGACCTGGAGCGGCATCTTGCCGAGCGCGTGCGTCGCGCACGACAGGCAGGGATCGAAGGCCCGGATCGCGACCTCGATGTGGTTGAGCAGGCCCTCGGTGGGCTCGTGGCCGTCGAGGTACTGGCGGGCGACCTCGCGGATCGCCTCGTTCATCGCCTGGTTGTTGTGGGTCGTCGACACGATCAGGTTGCACATCGTGACCAGATCCTGGGCGTCGACCTCGTAGTGGTGGATGAGCGTGCCGCGGGGCGCCTCGATGATGCCGACGCCGACGGTGGCGTGCGGCCCGCTGGTGACGAGCTGGTCGCCGAGCAGCTCGGGATCGTCGAGCAGGCCGGCGATGATCTCGGCCGCGTGCAGGAGCTCGATCATGCGCGCCCAGTGGAACGCCAGCGGCGCGTGGATGTAGCGGCCGGGCGAGGTCGCCAGCCACTCCTGGCGCGCGGCCTCGGCCAGCGGGGTGCCGATGCCGTCGCAGTTCTGCACCCGCGCCAGCGGCCCCACCTTGTACCAGCCGTGCTCGGCGCCGAGCGCGCCGATGAACGGGAACTTCATGTAGCTCCACGAGCGCACGTTCTCGCGCAGCTGGGTGAGGTAGTCGAGGCTGTCGAGCCCGTCGAACAGGATCGCGCCGTCCGCGTCGCGCGCGCGCAGGACGCCGTCGTACAGGTCGAGCTTGCCGTCCTTGCCGACCAGCGAGAGCAGGTTCGAGCGCACGGTGCCGAAGCGCTCGTAGGTGCCGCGATCGCGCGCGTGCAGCTCGGCAATCAGCCGCACGCCGGCCTGGGCCCAGGTCAACACGTCGGGCAGCGGACGGCGCAGCTCGTCGCGCTCCTCCGCGGTCACCGCCTTGTTCATGCCGCCCGGGATCGAGCCGGTGCCGTGCACCCGCTTGCCGGCGGTGATGCGGATGACCTCCTGGCCGAACTTGCGCAGCGCGATGCCCTGGCGGGCGATCTCGGGGTAGGCCGCCAGCACCCCGACCAGGCTGCGCTTCGCCGCGTCGCTGGCGAAGCCGAGCAGGAGGTCGGGGGAGGACAGGTGGTAGAAGTGCAGCGCGTGCGACTGCAGGATCTGGCCGTAGTGCATCAGCCGCCGCAGCTTCTCCGCGGTCGCGGTGATCCGCGGGGCGCCGACGACGTGGTCGAGCGCCTTCGACGCGGCCAGGTGGTGGCTGACCGGGCAGATGCCGCACAGCCGCTGCACCATCACCGGCACCTCCCAGTACGGGCGACCCTGGATGAAGCGCTCGAAGCCGCGGAACTCGACGATGTGGAGGCGCACCTGGTGCACGCGGTGCTGATCGTCGAGGAGGATGGTGACCTTGCCGTGGCCCTCGACGCGGGTCAACGGCTCGATGGCGATCCGGCGCAGGCCGGTGGGGTCGGCGGCTTTTTCGAGGGACGAGGTCATGGGTCAGTCGTAGTGCAGGAGGCCGTGGCCGAGGTGCGGCGTGCGGCCGGCGATGAGGTCGTTGAGAAACTGCCAGATCGCGTCCGCCGACGGCGGGCAGCCAGGCAGGAAGTAATCGATCTTGACCACGTCGTGCAGCGGGTGGACCTGGGCGAGCGGCAGCGGCAGCTCGGGATCGTTGGGGATGACGCCGCGCTCGACGCCGAGCCCGGTGAGGTAGACGGTCTGCAGGCAGTCGCGGATATCGAGGTGGTTGCGCTGCGCCGGCAGGCCGCCGTTGATCGCGCACGCGCCGACGGCGACCAGGATCTTGCACTGCTGGCGAAACGCGCGCAGCACGTGGACATTATCGGCGTTGCACAGGCCGCCCTCGATGAGGCCCAGGTCGCACATGCCGGGGTGCTTGAGATCGGTGAGCGGCGAGGCGTCGAGCTCGATGAGCTCCAGCAGATCGATCAGGCGCTCGTCGATGTCGAGCAGCGACATGTGGCAGCCGAAGCAGCCGGCCAGCGAGGTCGTGGCGACCTTCAGCTTCGGCTTGTGCCCGTCCACGTCAGTCCTCCTCGTGGGGGGCCACGGCCAGCTCGGAGATGGGCTGGCGATCGTAGGTGCGCTTGCCGATGGGGACCAGGAAGCCCTGGCGCTTGCGCAGGATGGCGCCGACCGGGCACACCTTCATGGCCTTGTCCTCGACGGCGAGGTTGGTGTCGGCGAGGCGGCCGGACTCGGCGTTGACCACCAGGTGCTTGGTGATGCCGCGCCCCGACAGGGCGAACACGTGCTTGCCGTCGACCTGCGCGCTGGCGCGCACGCACAGCTCGCACAGGATGCAGCGGTTGAGCTCGAGCAGGACGTCGGGGTGCGAGGCGTCGAGCGGCCGGCTCGGGAACAGTGGGTTGTAGTGGCCGGTGGTGACGCCGAGCTCGTAGCCGACCGCCTGCAGGGTGCAGTTGCCGCTCTGCTCGCACGACGGGCAGAAGTGGTTGCCCTCGATGAACAAGAACTGCACGAGATCACGGCGCAGCGCGTCGAGCTCCTCGGTCTTCGACTCGACCACGTCGCCCGCGCGCGCCGGCGCCGTGCAGCCGGTGGCGTGGTGCCCGTTGACCTTGATCGTGCACACCTTGCAGCTGCCGTGCGGCTTGAACTCGCGGTGGAAACACAGGTACGGCACGTAGTGGCGCGCGGCCAGGGCGGCCTGCAGGATCGACTGGCCGGGCGTGAACGGCACGTCGTCGCCGTCGAGCGTGAACGTGGGGCGGGCTGCGTCGGTCATGACGGTTCTCGGTCGAAGTGGGCGCCGGCGTCGTCGCGGGCGGTGGCCTCGCGGGCGGGTGCGAGCGCCTCGTCGAGGTCGAAGGCCGGTCGCACCTCGAACGGGGCCACCCGGGCGTCGAACGCGGGCCGGAACTTGGCGAGCGCGTCGAGCACGGGGTTGCCGGCGCTGGAGCCCAGGCCGCAGTGGCTGCTCACCTTCATCAGGTGAGACACCCGGGTCAGGTCCTCGACGTCGCGGCGCGAGCCCTTGCCGGCGAGCACCCGTCCCATCATCTGGCGGTTGAGCGTGGTGCCGACCCGGCACGGGGTGCAGAAGCCGCAGCTCTCGTGGGCGAAGAAGCGGGCGAAGCTGTCGACCACCGCCAGCATGTCGCGGCTCCGATCAAACACCATGAGCGCACCGGCGGAGGGCACGTCCTCGAACGCGATGCGGCGGTGGAGCTCGTTGGCGGCCAGCAACATGCCCGACGGCCCGCCCACCTGGACCGCCTGGGCGTCCACCGCGCCGGCGTCGTCCAGCACCTGGCGCACGGTCACGCCGAACGGGTACTCGTAGACGCCGGGGCGAGCCACATCGCCCGACACCGACAGGATCTTGGTGCCGGCGGACTTCGCCGTGCCGACGGCGCCGAACCAGACGCCGCCGTGCACCGCGATCAGCGCCGCCGCCGCCAGGGTCTCGACGTTGTTGATCACGGTCGGTCGTTGCAGGTAGCCGTGGGTGACCGGGTAGGGCGGGCGGTTGCGCGGGATGCCGCGCTTGCCCTCGAGCGACTCGAGCAGCGCCGACTCCTCGCCGCAGACGTACGCGCCCGCGCCGACGTGCAGCTCCAGGTCGAAGTCGAAGCCTGGCTGGCCGCCGACGTCGTGGCCGAGCAGCCCCCGGCGCCGGCGATCGGCGAGGGCCGCCTCGAGCGGCTCGATCAGGAATGGATACTCGCCGCGCACGTAGATGAATCCGTGGTTGGCGCCCACCGCGAGCGCCGCGACGGTCATGCCGTCGAGCACGAGGTCGACGTGGTGGGTGAGCAGCTCCCGATCCTTGAACGTCCCGGGCTCGCCCTCGTCGGCGTTGCAGACGACGTAGCGATCGGGCCCCGGCGCCTGGCCGCAGGCCTCCCACTTGGCGCCAGTGGAGAAGCCGGCGCCGCCCCGGCCGCGCAGGCCGGAGGCCTGGAGCTGCTCGAGCATCCCGGCGGCGCCCCGGGCCGCTGCGGCGGCGATCCCTTCGCCGCCGGCGAACGGCGTGCCGAGCAGCAGATCGCGGCGCTCGAGGTGGCTGTCGATGCGGAACAGGTTGTCCGGCCAATGCGCGACCGGCGAGCCGCCGCGGATCAAGGAGGAGATGGCGCCGATGCGCGCCGGCGTGAGGCGGCCGATGGCGCGGCCGTTGACCAGCATCGCCGGACCCTGGTCGCAGAGGCCCGTGCAGGACGTGCGATCGATGCTGACCAGGCCATCGCGACTGACCTGGCCGAGCTCGATGCTGAAGGCGTCGAGCATGCGCTGGCACAGCGCACGACTGCCGGCCATCTCGTCGGTGATGTTGTCGCTGAACAGCACGCGGAACTGTCCCCGCGGCGCGGTGGCGAAGAAACCGTAGAACCCCGCCACGCCCTCGACGTGGGCCCGCGGCAGGCGCAGCGCCTCGGCGAGGCGGGTGATGGCCTGCGGCGAGACGTGGCCCTCGGCAGCCATCACGTCACGGAGGATCTGCACGAGGCGAGTGCCATCGTGCCGGTGCTTCGCCACGATCGCGTTCAGGTCACGGTCCACTGCAGCTCCCGAAGACGCCGATTCGTCGCCGACGGCGCCAAACCTAGCACAGGCGATCGGGCGCGGCGGGTCGCGTCGTCGAGTTGTCACATCGAAGACCGCCACACCCGTGTTTCGCGCGGTGCTGGCAGACGGCGGTACGGGGCGTGGCTCGTGCCGGCGCGCCGCGGGCCGCGTCAGAGCGCCGCGGCGGCGTCCGGCCTGGCGAGCAGGCGGTCGAGCCAGAGCGCCGAGAGCTTCTCCTGCACGGTGTTCTGGCGCAGGCGGTCGCTCAAGTTCTTCCAGTCCACGTGGTCGAGCTTCTGGTCCTGGTTGAAGCAGGAGAAGACGACGTCGACGCGCCCGGTGTACGGGTCCACGTGCTTCTGGAGGCACTGCGCGCAGACCTCCTTCATCATGCATTGCATCGGCGAGTTGATGCTGCCGTAGGCGAGGTGCGTCGGCTTGAGGTACGGCGCCAGCGCGGTGCGCCGCGCGCCCGCCACCGCCGCCATCATGCGGTCCGAGCCGATCGCGATGACGCGATCGACGTCCTGCAGGTCGACCGACTGCGCGCCCAGCTCGCCCTTCGCGTACGCGACCATGGCCGCGACGATGTTGCCCACGAACGCGCGATCCTGCGGCCGCCGTGGCGTGATCGCCGGGCCGCTGTCGGCCGCCCAGATCACCTGGTCGGTCGACGACTCGATGTCGTCCATCTTGAAGACGTCGCTCGGCTTCTTGTAGCCGGCGAAGTAGATGACCTTGTTGCCGGCCGCGCGCAGCGCCTTGGCGATCGAGAACAGCACCGCGTTGCCCAGGCCGCCGCCCGCGAGCAGCACCGTCTCGCCCGGCGGCGTCTCGGTGGGCGTGCCGGTAGGGCCCATGAGAATCACCTTCTCGCCCGGGCGCAGCGCTGCGACCAGCCGCGACGAGCCGCCCATCTCGAGCACGATGAGCGAGATGAGCCCCTGGTCGACGTCGACCCACGCGCCGGTCAGCGCGAGGCCTTCCATGGTCATGCGCGTGCCGTCCACGACCGGCGCCTTGGCCTCGAAGTTCTGCAGCCGGTAGAACTGCCCGGGGTTGAACTTCTTGGCCTGGTTGGGCGCGCGCACCACGACCTCGACGATCGTCTGGGTCAGCCGGTTGACCGCGACCACGACCGCGTCGAACGCCTCGTCGAGGCGCGCGACCAGCCGGAGCCACGCCGCGTCGCGCGCGGGCTGCGCGGCCTTGTCCGCGAGCACCACCCGGACCTGGTGCTCGAACAGCCGCGCCACGTACTCGTGCCCGTCCTTCGCCGACGCCATCGCCTTGACCACCGAGCCGGCGTACTTGGGGTGGTTGTCGCCGTAGTACGAGACGGTGTGGCCGGCCTCGTCGAGGTAGCTGGTGAAGAAGCCCTCGCCCGGCTCCAGGCGCACGCGCCCGTCGTCGCCGGTGGCCGCGCGGTGCGCCGCGAAGAAGCCCTTCTTGTCGAGCGCGAAGGTGCCCGGGTGCTCCTTCTCGTAGATCGTGTTGGGCGACGTGCCCGCCGCCACGCACAGCGTGCGCGCCGACAGCTCGAGCATGCGCCCGTCGGCGCGCGTGAAGGTGAGCCGCTCGAGCGCTCCGTACTGATCGGGGATCGCGGCCTTGGGCGTGAGGTTCTCCACGAAGTGGATGCCCTCCTCGAAGGCCTTGTGGATCTCCTCGTGGTTCAGCCGGTAGGCGGGCGAGTCCTGGATGCGCTTGCGGTAGGCGAGCGTGACGCCGCCCCAGGCCTCGATGAGCGCGTCGAACGTGGGCGCGCGGCCTGCCGCCGCCGCCGCCGCCCGCTCCGCACTGACCGCACGGCCGTGGGCGAGGAACTCGTCGAGGATGCCGAGCTCCTCCACGTCGTAGACGGCGCGCACCGCTGCCTCGCTGCGCTCGCCGGCCAGGGTCTGGTAGCGCGAGAGGATCTTCTCGACCTGCACGATGTAGTACGCGCGTAGCTCGGACGCGTTATCGACCGCGGTCAGGCCGCCGCCGATGACGACCGCGGGCAGCCGCACCTGCAGGTTCGCCATGGTCGACTTCTTGAACGCGCCGGTCAGCTGCAGCGACATCAGGAAGTCGGAGGCCTTTCGTATGCCGCGGATCAGGTTGTTCTCGAGCTCGATGATGGTCGGCTTGCCGGCGCCCGCCGCGATCGCGACGTGATCGAAGCCCATCTCCCAGGCGTCGGCGAGCGTGAGCGTGCCGCCGAAGCGGATGCCGCCGTAGAACTTGGCCGCCTGCCGCCGCGCCAGCGTCAGGTAGATCACGGTCAGGAAATTCTTGTCCCAGCGCACCGTGATGCCGTACTCGGCGACGCCGCCGAAACCGTAGGCGATCTTCTCGTCGAGCTCGCTGGTCATCGAGGCGAAGTCGCGGATCGGCTTGGCGAGCAGCTCCTCGGGCAGCGGCTCGACCTTGAGCCCGTCGATGCCGACCACGCCGAAGCCTTCGTTGATCAGGTGGTGCGCGAGCGTGTAACCGGCGGGGCCGAGGCCGACCACGAGCACGTTCTTGCCGTGGTACGGCAGCGCGTAGGGGCGGCGCGCGCACAGCGGGTTCCAGCGGGTCAGGAAGCCGTAGATCTCGAAGCCCCACGGCATCGTCAGCACGTCGGTGAGCACGCCGGTCTCGATGAGCGGGATGTTGACCGGCTCCTGCTTCTGGAAGACGCATGCCTTCATGCAGTCGTTGCAGATGCGGTGGCCGGTGCCCGGGCACATCGGGTTGTCGACGGTGATGATGGCCAGGCCCGCGAGCGAGTCGCCCGCGCGCTTGACCGTGTGCATCTCCGAGATCTTCTCGTCGAGCGGGCAGCCGTTCAGCGGCACGCCCAGCGGGTTGGCCTTGATGGCCTTGGTCTTGTTGTCGCGCAGGCCCTTCGAGCAGCTGTCCTTGTCGCGATCGTGGCAGTAGAGGCAGTAGTCGACCTGCTCGAGCACCTCGAGCGCGCTGCCGCGGCGATCGGTCAGCGCGAAGCCGTCGCGCGCGCGCCGGTGCTCGTCGGGCCCGACCGCCATCTCGGGGATCTTGGGATCCGGACGGCGCAGCGGCACCAGGTTGTCGTAGTCGAGCGTGTGCGGCAGCTTGAAGGACATCCAGGCCTTGCGGACCCGATCGAGCGGGTCGTCCTTGCGCATGACCAGCCACTTCTCGAGCGACTCGAGGCAGCGGGCGACCAGCTGGAAGTCGGTCTCGTCGGTGCGCGCCAGGCCGGCGGCCAGGAGCCCGGCGCGCAGCGCCTGACCCGTGCCCGGCGCCGGCTCGGCCTTCTTGAGCTCGGCCTCGAGGTCGAGCAGCGCGCACGCAGCCCGGCCGACCACGGCCTCGTCGTCGGCGGCGGCGCCGGTCACGCCGAAGCCGGCCGCGAGCAGCGCGCGCGTCTCGGTGTCGAGCACGCTGTCGCGCGCGATGGGGCCGCGCTTGAGCGCGCGCCGCTTCACCAGCTGGTCCTTCATGCGGAAGATCGGCGACGCGAACGCGGCCTCGTCGATCAGCCGCTGCCGCTCCGCTTGCACGCCGAACAGGCGCGCCACGAAGGCGCTCACGTGCGGCGCCGCGTCGATCAGCATGTTCGAGACCACGTCGTAGCCGAGGCCCAGGCCGCGGCACGCGTGGTACGCGATCAGTCGCGTGGCGATGTCGGGCGCGTTCGCCGCGAGCTCCGTCATGAAGCGGTCGTGCAGCTCGGCCAGGCGGGGAGGACTGTGGAGGTCGGCCCACGTGAACCCCTCGATGCCCAGCTGCAGGTCACCGTGGGTCGTTGCGCTCAGGGTGCTCATCCGGCGCTTAATCTACACAATGGGCGCGGGAATGCACCCCTCGGCGCGTCCGGCGTCCGTGATCGCCGCGCCTAGGCCGCGTGCTCGACGCGCGCCAGCACGCGCCGCAGCTTGCCCTTCACGCGCTCCTCGAGCTGGCGCACGCGCTCGCGCGACAGCCCGAGCCGCTTGCCCAGGTCGGCGAGCGTCACGCCGTCCTCGCCAGGCAACAGCCGCTCCTCGACGATGAGGCGTTCGCGCGCGTCGAGCTCGCCCCAGATCGCGCGCAGGCGGTGGCGCACCTGCGCGTCGCGCTCGGCGCTTGCGTACAGCGTGTCGACCGCCACGCCCTCGTCGGCGAGGGCGTCGAGCGCGGTGGCGTTGCCGTCGCGAAAGGCAGGCGCGTCGAGCGAGGTGTCGCGCCCGGCCATGCGCTCGGTCATCTCGCGGACTCGCTCCTCGCTGGTGCCGAGCGACAGCGCCAGCGCGCCGTCGATGCGCGTGTCGCCCTCGCCGAGCTGGCCGGCCAGCCGGGCGCGCTCGCGGTGCAGGCGGAAGAACAGGCGCGACTGCAGCGGGCCGGTGCCGATGCCCACGATGCTCCACTGCTTGAGCACGAACGCCAGCATGTAGGCGCGGATCCAGTAGCTGGCGTAGGTCATGAACCGCAGGTTGCGCTCGGGCTCGAAGCGGCGCACCGCCTCGAGGAGGGCATGGTCGGGCTGCTCGAGGCGGTGCGCCGCTTCGAGCCCGAGCGCAACCTGCGGTTCATGACCTACGCCAGCTACTGGA
>JBKJOI010000005.1:0-4409 GCA_046595695.1 Haliangiales bacterium
CAGGTTCGCTTGCTCCGGTTCACCGGGGCGCACGCTACCACGCGCGCGGACCGCGGCCGCCGACCGACGACGCCCCGCGCTACTCGCGCGCGGGCGGTGCTTCGAGGCTGATCCGACCGATCGTCCCGTCCCGGAACTCGTGCACGAGGATCTCGGCCGCCTTGTCCAGATCGATGGTGCCGCCGCGCACCAGCTTGCCTCGCTTGCGGCCGATGGCCTCGAGCAGCTCCTCGGCCGAGGCGGGCGTCGCGCTCAGCTTGTAGCGCGCCATCACGAGCGCCGGGTAGCGCTCGAGCAGGAACGTGGCGCCGAACATGGCGATGTTCACGTACTCGATCGCGGTGTCGGGGATCGAGCCGGCAAAGGCGAGGCGGTAGGCGCCGGCCTCGTCCTCGAACTTGGTCCAGGTGATGCCTGGGCTGTCGGTCAGCACCATGCCGCTGTCGAGCACCACGCGCTGCTGCTCCTTGGTGACCGCGGGCTTGTCGCCGACCTTGGCGACCTTCTTGTTCACCAGCGTGTTCACCAGCGTCGACTTGCCCACGTTCGGCACGCCCACGATGAGCGCACGCACGCCCTGGTCGGCGCCGCGGTGGGCCGCGAGCCCCCGGGACAGCTCGGCGATGCGCCGCTTCGTGTCCTGCGGCCGCAGCGTGGTCGCGGCGAACGCCGACACCTTGCCGTCGATCGACATGCGCTCGAGCCACGCCTGGGTCACCGACGGGTCGGCGAGATCGCTCTTGGTGAGCACCTTGATGCAGGGCTTCGCCCCGCGCAGCTCGGTCACCAGCGGGTTGGCGCTCGACGCCGGCAGCCGCGCGTCCAGCACCTCGATCACGACGTCCTGCGACGGCATGAGCGCCGCCAGCTCGCGCCGCGCGCGGTTCATGTGACCCGGGTACCAGTGAAGCGGCATCGCGCCTGTTCTACACTGTTAAGCTGCCCGCAGGGCGCTGCCGAGGCCTAGAACGCGTAGGCGGCCCTGAGCACGTGCCGCGCGTCAGGGCTTGCGCGGGCGCACGATGCCGAAGGCGTCCATGCGCGTCTGCAGCGTGCCGCGCGAGATGCCCAGCACGCGCGCCGCGCGCGTCTGGTTGCCGCCGCAGTCGGCGAGCGCCTGCAGGATGCGTGCGTTCTCGAGGTGCGCGACGTCGTCGTGCAGGCTCGCAGGCGCGCTCGCGGGCGCGGGCTGCAAGAGCACCGGGGGCGCCTCGCGCCAAGGTGTGGAGGGGCTCCGCGGGCGCGAGCGCCGCACCGGGGGCCACGCCCGGCGCGCTGCGGTCGTCGTCATCGTGCTCGAAGCCCAGGTGGTGCACGTCGATCGGACCTGGGCCGGCGAACAGCACCGCGCGCTCGACGGCGTGCCGGAGCTCGCGCACGTTGCCCGGCCAGGGCCGCTGGTGCAGCGTCATCAGCGCGGCGGCGGTGAAGTCGATGAGTGCCCGGCCGGCGCGCCCGGCGCGGGCGGCGAACGCGCGCGCCAGGCCCTCGATCGACTCGCGCCGCTGCCGTAGCGGCGGCAGCACGATGGTCCTGCCGCTCAGGCGGAAGTAGAGGTCGCGGCGGAAGCGCCCGGCCTCGATGTCGTCACCGAGCGCGCGGTGCGTCGCGGCGACGAAGCGGACGTCGATTGGACGGATCTCGAGCCCGCCGACCCGCCGCAACTCGTGGCTCTCGAGCACGCGCAGGAGCTTGGACTGCATGCCCGGCGACAGCTCACCGATCTCGTCGAGGAAGACGGTGCCGCCGTCGGCGGCCTCGATGAGGCCGACCTTGGCGACGTGCGCGGCGGTGAACGCGCCCTTCACGTGGCCGAACAGCTCGCTCTCGAGCAACGCCTCGGGGAACGCCGCGCGGTTGATGCGCACGAGCGGCCGGGCGGCGCGCGGCGACAGCCGGTGCAGGAGCTCGACGCACAGCTCCTTGCCGGTGCCGGCCTCGCCGCGCACCAGCACGCTGAGGGTCGAGGGCGCCACGTGCGCGATCAGCTCGCGGACACGATCCATGGACGAGTCGGCGCGCTCGGGCGCGGCGGTCGCGCGCTCCCACGCGAGCGCCGAGAGCTCCTCCTCGGTGGTGCCGTCGCTCGGGTAGCAGGCCAAGCCCAGGCCGGCGTCGAGCCCGACGGCCGCACAGGCCGTCGAGGCCGAGCACCTGCTGGCCTTCGGCGCGGAACCCGACCTTGTCCGAGTCCTACCGCCGGGACCGGCGCCGCAACCGCTCATGCCGTTCAAATTTCGACACGACGGCCAATGTCGCCGCGCACTTGCGTCGTGGATCGTCGGTTGCATTGAAACCCGACCAAGATGCGTCGCCACCTCGTCTCCGTCGCCGTCGTTTCCACTCTCCTGGCCGCTGCCCCGGAGGCGGCGCACGCCGAGCCGCCCACGGTCCGCGCCCAGGTCGGGTTCGGTGGCCAGAGCATGCCCAGCGAGCAGATCATGTTCGCAGTCGAGCCGCGCCTCGCCCTGGACTGGCCGGTCCATCGACTGATCAGCACCTACGCGTTTGCAGGCATCGGGGCCGGATCGGATACCAATATTATCGACGACGTCGCGGCCGGCTGGGAAGCGACGCTCGGCGGCGGCTTCGCCCTGCACGGCGACTGCCTCGGCGAACTCTTCTGCGGCGGCGTCCGCCTCGGCGGCGGCCTGCAGTACGCCGACTACCACGGCCACTTCGATCAGGGTGACGGCCACGACTACACCAGCGCGAGCGCCTTCCTCGAGTCGGAGGCGTACGTATCGATCTCGCGCTTCTCGCTAGGCCTCGAGGCACGGCGCTACCTGGTGCTCGGCCTGGACCGCCAGAATGGACCCACCGACACCTCCGGCGAAGGCAACCTCTCCTTCGGGGGCGACGGTGGTTGGGGGCTCGCCGCGTTCGTCGGCTTCACATTCTGACGCGCACCGGCCACCACACCTGCGCCGATGAGTCCCGCCCGCCGGCCCCGACGTGTGTCCCGCCGCTTACCCGCGCGCGGTGCCACGGATCCGGCCCGTGGACGGCGCCGGTGTGTCAGGCGTATGTCGCTCGGCTGTGTCGCCGTCCAGGACGTGGAGGGCGCTACGGCGTGCAGGTGAAGCCAATCGTCTCGATCGAGAACGCACGGACGGCGCCGGCATAGATAAACGCGCGGTCGCGGCCATTCAGGTCCAGGTCCCGGTCGGGTCCCACCGGTGAACGCGTCGGTCGGGCGAGCGGGTCGGAGCTCCCCGGTGAAGCGCGGGCGGCGCGCGACCGGTGGCCCCGCCATGTGTCGGTCGATGGCTCGGCGACCGTGAGGTTCACACTGCGGATCGCGGGCGGCCTGCTCGCGCGCGAACCCTGGCCGAGCAGGCTCGTACCCCGTTCGTCACCGCGGGCGCGTGCGGCGCGGCCGCGGTGTCCAGATGCGAAGGGAGCGAGGCGGCCGCGGCGGCTACTCAGCGGCACACGGCTCGTCCCCGATCGGCGCCGGCACCGGAAACCGCTGGCCCGCGAGGTAGGCATCGAGATGACGCGCGAAGTAGGTCCACGACGTCTCGTTCATCGCGGCCAGATAGCAGCCCGGCGCCGAGGCGAAGCGTGGCAGCCGGGTCGCCAGCTCCTCGCGGAGCAGCGCCGGCAGCTCGCTCGTGCCCGACACCTTCTGCCCCCGCGCGCTGTAGACCATCAGGCCCGGCCGATCCCCCATCTTCATCCACGGTAGCCAGGGCCCCACGCGCTGCCAGGTGAAGCTCATGGCCGGCACGGTCGTCAGCGCCTCGTCCTGGACGGCCACGGCTGGCGCGGTGAACACGAAGAACTCGCCGGCCTGGTAGCTCTCCGCGGGGCTATACGCGCGCAGCCGCGCATCGGCGGCGAGGCGGTTCGGGTAGAAGAGCGGGATGTCGAGGGCAAAGGTCGCCAGGCCGCCCGCCAGGTGGATCTCGGGCGCGCGCTCGAAGGTCCCTTGCACGGGGCTGTTGGCGACGTGCACGACCGGCACTTCCTCGCCCGTCCATGGGTTCTGCCAGCGGTGGACCGGCGCTCCGCTGGCCGGATCCAGGTAGTAGAGCAGCTCGCGCGACGTGAACTGCCAGCGGCCGTCCTGGGCCTGGACGCAGCGGGCCACGTTCATGCCCACGACATCGAACAGGTGACGCTGGCGCTCGCCGGGCACGAAGGCGTAGATCGCACCGGTCCAGCTGGTGAGGACGTCGCGCCCGTCCAGGCTGCAGCGCACGCGCAGGAACTCGGCCAAGGTCGCCGGACGCGTGGTCGCCGTGTCGACCCGTTCCACGCGTGGCGCCGCCGCGGCCGCGCACGCACCCAGGAGCATCACGAAGGCGGCGCACGTTTCGACGCGACACTGCTTAAGCATACTAACTATACTGGCCATCGATGTCCTCGCCACGCATAGCCACTCTACCGTCGCGACGCCTTCG
>JBKJOI010000106.1:0-2723 GCA_046595695.1 Haliangiales bacterium
GTCGATGCCGGTCATGCCGCCGAGGACGACGTCGGTGGCGATGGCGTCCACGTCGAGCTTGCCGAGCCGCTCGAGCGCCTCGACACCGCTGCTCGCGACCTCGACGGTGAAGCCGTACGCGGAGAGCATGTCGGCCATGACGACGCGGGTGTCCTCGTCGTCATCGACCACCAGGATCACGCTGGCCACGGGCCGAGTCCTCTCCCCGGGTGCGGTTACCACATCACGGTGTAGCCGACGTTGAACCGGAAGGCGCTCGAGACCGCGACGAGCGTCGTGTTCTGCGTCGCCGCGGTGTCATGAGTGGTGTACTGCCAGCTCATGAAGGGCGTCAGGATGCCCGAGCGGCCGACGAGCACGTTCATGCCCAGGCGCGGAGCGAGCGCGAAGCCGGCGCCGAGATCGGCCTGGTCGGTGTACGCGACACCCATGCCGAAGCCGAAGAAGCCGAACACCGATCGGTTGAATGGCAGGTGGTACGACGGCTCGACGAGGGCGCTCACCGTGGTGGCGTCTTCCTCGGAGGTCGACACATAGCCGATATCGAGGATGGCGGAGAGCTGCAGGTTGTCGGCAACGAACCAGCCGAACGACGGCGCGACGTTGACCTGGGTCAGGTCGGTGCCGACGCGAAAGCCGGCGGCGCCGCCGAGCTCGAGCACGCCCGAGCGGCCGTAGCCGGTCACACCGCCGACGCCGGCCTGCTTGACGATGCCGCCCGGCGGCACCGCGGGCCCCGCGACCTCGGGCTTGGGATCGTCGTCCGACTTTGGCTGCGGCAGGTCGCCGTCATTGGGTGCCTCGTTATCCGGAATGGCATTCTTCTCGGCGTCAGTCGTGGTCGCCTCGTCGCCAGATGGCTCCTGCGCCCGGGCGGGCGCCGATGCGAGCGTCATCGCCAGCGGCAGGGCCGCGCAAGCGGTCCACTGGAAAACCTTGTTCAGCTTGAGAGTGTCCATCGTTCTCTTCTCCTTGCTGCGAGGGCCAAGAATGGAAATTCTGCTAACTGCCGGGTTGCCTGCATGGCGCGATCACGCGTGTGGCTTCGCACATAGCAACGGTCATGCCGCGCGCGAATCCGTCGAGAAGCCGATAGGGCAACCTCAACGGGGACAGGCGGGCACGGGCGCTCCCGCACACCTGAGCGCGCGCGCCCCAGGAGCGTCGGACGGGCTCTGTCTAACAAGCCGGAATGTTTGATCTACAAATCAAATGCACGAAAAACGCATGCTGGCACCTCGCCTGCAAGTGGCTTTACTTTGTATGGAAGGCGCTGTTTTGCTCGTGGATGACGAGGTCGAGACCCGCGACCTCTTGGTGGACGCGCTGGCGCGTCGTGGCTTCGCACCCGAGGCGGTGGCGAGCGGCGGAGAGGCGCTCGAACGCCTCCGTGACAGCGAATTCGACGCCATCGTCACCGATGTGCGTCTCGACGGCATGAGCGGCATCGAGCTCTGTCAGCGGGTGTGCGAGACCAGGCCCGACCTGCCCGCCATCGTGATGACCGGGCACGCCGATATGGACGTCGCGATCGCGGCGATCCGGGCCGGCGCCTACGACTTCATCTCCAAGCCGATCTCGATCGAGGCGCTCTCGCTCGCGGTCGCGCGCGCCGTGCACCACCACCAGCTCACCTCGGAGGTGCGCCGCCTGCGCGAGCAGGTGGTCGGCTCGCGGCCTCCGGCCAGCATCGTCGGCGACAGCCCGCTCATCCACCGTGTCGTGCAGCTCGTCGACCAGGTCGCCGAGAGTGACGCGACCGTGCTGATCACGGGCGAGAGCGGCACCGGCAAGGAGCTGGTCGCGCGCGCCCTGCACGAGCGCAGCGTGCGCTGCAAGGGACCGTTCGTCGCGATCAACTGCGCGGCCATGCCCGCGACCCTGCTCGAGAGCGAGCTCTTCGGCCACGTGCGCGGGGCCTTCACCGATGCCAAGCGGGCCCGTCCGGGTCTGTTCGTGCAGGCCAGCGACGGCACGCTCTTCCTCGACGAGATCGGCGAGATGCCGGCCGAGATGCAGGTGAAGCTCCTGCGCGTCCTGCAGGAGCGCAAGGTGCGCCCGGTGGGTGGCGAGGAGGAGATTCCCTTCGACGTCCGCGTCGTCACGGCGACCAACCGCGACCTGCAGGTCGAGGTCGACGGCGGCCGCTTCCGCGCCGACCTCTACTATCGGATCAACGTCGTGCGCATCGAGATCCCGCCGCTGCGTGCGCGCAACGGCGATATCCTGTCGCTCGCGCAGCACTTCTTGTCGCGCCACGCCGAGCGCACCGGCAAGCCGGTGGTCGGCATATCGCCGCCGGCGGCGCGCAAGCTGCTCGACTACGAGTGGCCGGGCAACGTGCGCGAGCTCGAGAACTGCATCGAGCACGCGGTCGCGCTCACGCGGCTGACCGAGCTCACGGTCAACGATCTGCCCGAGGTCGTGCGCAGCTTCCAGAGCACGCGATTGGTGCTCGGCGGCGATGTTCCGGAGCTGGTCACGCTCGACGAGATGGAAAGGCGCTACATCCGTCGCGTGTTGCAGGCCTGCCACGGCAACAAGTCGCAGGCGGCACGCGTGCTCGGGCTGGATCGGCGCTCGCTGTACCGGCGGCTGGAGAGCCTGGACATCCACGATTCGAGCGGCCACGCGGTGGCGCCGAACGCGGCGCGGATGTCCCGGTAGCGCGCGGCCAGCGGCCCGTCAGCGGGTCTTGATCTTCTTCGGCGCCGGCCCGGGCT
>JBKJOI010000226.1:0-5182 GCA_046595695.1 Haliangiales bacterium
GCCCGGCCTCCACTCGATGCTGCGAAACTCGCCCGCCGAGAAGCCGCGCCCGTAGTGCACGCTGCGGTTCAGCACGACGCCCACGCCGATCGAGGTGAGCAGCGCGCCCACCTGCTGCGGCGCGCGCCGCCACTCGCCCAGGATGAACAGGAAGTTGGCCGCCGCGTCGCGCGCGCAGGTCAACTCACCCCAGCAGCAGCAGTGCGCGTCGTTGTCGACGTAGAGCGGCCGCCCGAGCGCCGGCTGCAGCCGCGCCACGACGGCCTCCTCCGCCAGGATCCCGAGCGGGATCGACTGCAGCAGCACGCCGCGCTGCGGATCCACGATACCGGGCATCCCGCAGCCGACGCCGAGCAGCCTGAGCCGCACCTGGCGCGCCCGCTGCTCGAGGTGCTCGCAGGCCTTCTCGAGCCGCCGGTACAGGCTCTTCTGGCTCACCGCGCCCTGGAGCACGTGCTGGTAGAGCAACCGGCCGCCCAGATCCACGAGCACGACGCGTACGTAGTCGGCGTGCACCTGCACGCCGCCCACGCAGCCGTACTCGGCGTTGATCGCGAGCTGCACCTTCTTGCGCCCGCCGGTCGGCGAGGCGTCGCCGAAGGCCATGGTCTTGACCAGCTCGCGCTCGAGCAGCTCGGTGATGATGATCGTGACGGTCGAGCGGTTGAGCCCCAGCTGATCGGCCATCTCGATCCGGCTGATGCCGGGGTGCAGCCACAGCAGGCGGAGCACGCGCGCGGTGTTGTAGGTGGCGGAGACGGCGGTGGTCATGGCGTCGGGGCGGGCGCAGGTGCCCGCGCGCCTATCATTGCACGACGACCGCGGCGAGCACGAAGTCGGCGCTGTACAGGATGTCGGGCTCGATCGCGGCCCACCAGCCCTGCGTCCACTCACCCTCGGCGACGAAGCCGGCGTCCCATAGATCGCTCTGCTTCCAGTGCCACAGGTTGCCGGCGGCCAGGCCCGTCCGCAGCGCCTTCGGGTTCTCCCAGAGCATCGCCTTGGCGGGCGCGCCGGGGGCCAGGAAGCCCAGGTTCTGCCCGTTCGGCCCGCCGATCATGAACCCGGGCGGCGGCGGCTCCATGGGCCCCCACTCCATGTGGTAGAGCCGGTCGGGTCCCTTGCCGACGCGCGTCACCATGGAGTAGCCGTTCGGGTTTCGGCCCAGGATCCAGTGCCACTGGTCGCGCACCGCCTGCAGGATCCAGGTCTCCTCGGGCGCGAGCAGGAGCGCCACGGCGAGCAGGTGCGTCTTCTCGAGCAGGTTGGCGTTGTGGCCCCAGTAGTACTCGGCGGGCGTCGTCAGGCAGCGGTAGCCGTCCTTCTGCTCGACCTGCGCGCGCAGCCCCAAGGCCGCGGCGAGCACGCGCTTTCGGGCCTCGGCGCGCAGCGCAGCCGGCGTCTTCTCGTCGAGGGCGAGCGCGGCCAGGCCCCAGCGGCTGAGGTTCGCCCACGCGCCCTTGATGATCTCTGCGGGCTGGGTCTCCTTCGCCGTCATCAGCTCGGTCGCGACCGCGAGCGCGCCCTTGTCGCGGAATGTGCGCCACATCTCGACCGCCGCGATGAAGCGCGCGCCCACGTCGGTGTGCTCGGGCTCGTCGTCCCACTTCGGCTGTTTGGAGCCCTTGCCGTCGACGCGCTGGTGCTCGGGGTGCTGCTGCAGGTACGTCCAGCCCTTCCTCGCCGCCTGCTCGCAGCGCGCCGCGAAGCGCGCGTCGAAGGGCGCATAGACGCGCGACGCCATCGCCAGCACCGAGACCGCCTTGGCGGTCGCCGACGTGCTGACGCCGAAGATCCAGCGCACCGTCTTGTCCTCGTCCGCGGCGCCCTCCTTGGTCCAGTCCATCACCGATTCGCGGTGGCGGAAGCCGCCGTCGGGCTGCTGCAGGGACAGGATCCACACCAGGCCCCAGCGCGTCTCGTCGAGGATGTCGGGGATCCCGTTGCCCGACTCGGGGATGTTCGCCGCCCGGTCGTCGAAGCGCTCGGGCGCCCACTCGTAGGCCATGAGCAGGGTCTGCGCGCTCGGCGCCGTCGACGGGATGTACATGTCGAAGTTGCCCGCGTCGTGCCAGCCACCCTCGATCTTCCACTTTCGCTTCTTCTCGGGGTAGTCCTCGTGATCCCAGCCGACGTCGCCGTGCACGTGCGAGACGCCCTTGCGCAGGTAGGCGTCGCCCTTCCAGACCGCGAAGGGCTTCACCAGCGCCGTGCGCGTGCGCTGGAAGTAGAAGCTCTTGAGCCCGGCGACCAGCGCCTCGTCGTAGACGCGCTCGCCGATCACGAACGGATCGCTGGTGGCGCCGCCAGCGTCGGCGAGGGTGTAGGTGCCGGGCGTGCGCAGCTCGGAGAAGTCGACCTGCCAGACCTGGTCCTGCGAGGCCTCGTCGAGCCCGCGCGCGACCACATGGTCCGCCGCGATGCGCAGCACGACCTTGCCGGCGGCGTTGCGGACGACGGGATCCCTCGGCTCGACGTTCCAGATCGCCAACTTGCGCCAGAGCGTCGGGTAGCCGACGGTGTCGACCTTGATCGCGGGCACGTTCTGGCCCGGCATCGCGGGCGCCGCGAGGCCGGCGGCGACGCCCTTCTTGCCCAGCGTGACGGTCTCGGAGCTGGTGGCCTCCACGACCGGCACGGCCCGGACACCGCCGCACGCCATGGCGAGCGCACCGAACGCGCCGAGCGCCCCGAGCTTCATCACGAAGCGACCGTGCCTGGATTCCATGTTCGTTCGTCTCCCGCCGCCTGGCCATGGGCCCGGCGAAACGCTCCCGGCGTGGCGCCGGTGAGCTTCTTGAACGCGCGCATGAGGTGGTGCAGCGAATGAAAGCCGCAGGCGTGCGCGATGCGCTCGCTGCCGAGCGGCGTCGTGAGCAGCAACTGCTTGGCGTGCGCCACGCGGATCGCGCGCAGGTAGGCCAGGAACGACGTGCCCGTGGCCTTCCTGAACACGCGGCTGAACGCCGCGAGCGACAGGCCCGCGCGGCGCGCGACCTCGGGCAGCGGCAGCGGATCGGCAAAATGCTCGCGCAGGTGCAGCAGGGTGGCCTCGAGGCGCAGCACCGCCGGCCCGTCGGTCGCCGGCGACGCGACCAGGCTCAGCCGGCGAAGCGCCGCATCGAAGCCGCCGATCACCTGCACAAGGGAGCGGGCCTCCTCCAGCTCGAGCGACAGGCCGCCCGCCAGTCGCTCGTGGGCCTCCTCCGGCATCGGGTAGCTGCGCTGGACGACCGCGAGCACCTGGTAAAGTGCCGCCAGGAACTGGCTACGCACCACCTCGATCCTGTCGCTGGCGAAGCGCACCACCAGCCGCACGTAGCGCTCGCGCGCCAGCTGGATCTCGGTGCCGCTCTCGTGCTCGAACGCGGCGACCAGCTTGCCCGCGGCGCGGTGCAGGTCCGCGTAGCGCAGCGGTTCCTCGCCGGCTTCATCGTGGAAGCGAACGTCCTCACCCTCGCGCACGCACTGGTGAAGCGCCCGCAACGCGTCCCGGTGCGAGGGGTAGAGCGGCGCCCCGGGTGTGAGCGTGGCGCCGATGCCGACGATCGTACGCACGTCGAGCTGCGCGGCCACGCGCTCGCGGAAGCGCTGCGCCCGCTCGCACAGCTCGGCCCGCGCGCGCTCGCCGCCGCGGCGCTCGCCGGTCGACGTGATGATCGACACGCCCAGATCCCCGAGCCGGATCGCGGCGGTCTCGGGCAGCTCGCGCGCGAGCTCCAGGCAGGCGCGCTGCACCTGGGCGTTGCGCACCAGGGCCTGCACCGGGTCGAGCGCCCGGCGCGGCGAGTCGACCGGCATGAGCGCCAGCGCCGTCGTGGGGAGCCGGTCGATGCCCATGCCCTCCTTCATCCAGGGCGTCAGCTGGCCGGACAGGTTCCAGGGCGCGAGGTGCAGCTTGTCGGGGCTGAGCACGCTCGCGATCCAGTCCTCGATCGGCCACAGGCGCGAGATCCGCTCGCGGTTCAGCCGGTCGACGCGCTGCTTGAGCTCGGCGCGGTGGCTGCCGCCGCCCAGGTAGAGCGCGTAGAGCTCGACGAACTGCTCGATGGCCTGGCAGAGCGGGGCCTCGAGCACCGGCACCGACAGCGCCATGCGCACGAAGCGCACGAAGTCGGCGTCGGCGCTGGCCGCCTGCTGGCCGGTGAGGGCCTGCCACTGCGCGCCGAGCGTGGCCCACTCGGGCTGGGCACGGCAGAACTGGCCGGCGTAGAGGAACGTGCGCCGCTCGGGGTCGCCGGGCACCGCATAGAACAGGTCCCAGAAGCCGAGCAGCTCGCGCAGCACCACCTTGTGGCTGCGCTGGGCCCGCGCGAGCGCGTCCAGGTGGTGCTGGTCGCGCAGCGGCTTGCGGCCGTAGAAGATCTCGAAGTGGTAGGGCTGCAGGCGCTGGCGAGGATCCCCCAGATCCATCCAGCTCAGGCCACGCTTGCCGTCCCAGCGGATCAAGAAGAACGGCAACTCGGGGCGCATCGCGAGCACGTTGTGGATCGCGTAGGCGTTCTGCACGGGTGGCGCCCAGCCGTCCCGGCCCCCTGCGGGCCCGGGCCGTCGGCCCCGCGCCGGCGCGAGCAGCGTGCGCGGCGCGCTCAGTCCGCGCACGGAGCCGCCTCCGGCGCCCACCAGTTGCCGCTCATCACGATCATCGACAGCAGCTTGATCGTGTCGGCGTAGTAGCCCTCGCTGCTCGAGCCGTTCTCGAGCGCGTCCCAGACGCTGTTCAGCCAGCCCTGGTTGCCGGCGTCGACCATGGCGCCGACGCCGAACGGGCCCACGAACGAGTGGCTACGGAAGTCGACATGCGGGTTGCCATCCAGGTTGTAGCCGGCCTTGATCTGGCCGGGATTTCCGCCGGTCTTGCCGCGGATCCACGTATTTATCTTCTGCGCCGCGGTGCGCGCGCGCGAGTCGCCGCTGGTGAGGAAGTGCACGGCGAGCCGCCAGGGCACCCGGCACGAGTTGAACGAGTACGCGCCGTCGACCGGACGCTCGAGGAAGTTTCCCGGCGCCGGCGCCGGCGCGCTGGTCGGGTGGACCACGAAGTCGGGGAGCAGCCCGGTGCTCGACGCGTGGTTGGCCTGCAGCGAGCTCACCATCGCGTACCCGCTGACCGTGAGGTGGTTCCAGGTGCCGTCGCCGATCGCGGCCTCGAAGCTGGCGAAGTGCCCGGGCATGAAGTCGC
>JBKJOI010000363.1:0-8429 GCA_046595695.1 Haliangiales bacterium
TCCTCGCGGTCGCGCCCGACACCCGCCAGCGCGGCATCGGCCAGGCGCTGCTCGACGAGGCGATGGCGCGCGCGCGCGCCTCGGGCGCGACCAAGCTGCGCATCGGTGATCAGCCGGGCAACTACCTGGCGCCCGGCGTCGACGAGCGCGACGCGGTCGGGCTCGAATGGCTGGAGAAGCGCGGCTTCCAGTGGTGGGGCGCAAACGCCAACCTGCGCGTGCCGCTCGTCGGCAACCCGCTGGTGAGCGAGGAGCGCGCGCAGGCGCAGGCGACCAAGATCGCCGCGCACGGCTTCGAGCTGCGGCGCGCCACGCTCGCCGACGCCCCCGCGCTGCTCGAGCTGGCGAGCGAGTTCCTGCCCTCGTGGGCGTTCGAGGCCGAGCTGGCGCTGCGCGGCAGCCATCCGCCCGCGGTGCACGTGGGCGTCCAGCGTGAGTCGGGCCGGCTGGCCGCGTTCGCGGCGCACGACGGCAACAACCGCGGCCTCGGCTGGTTCGGTCCCGCGGGCGCGCGCCCGGAGTACCGCGACAAGGGCCTGGGCGGCGCGCTGCTCTTGCGCTGCATCCTCGACGTCGCGGCCACCGGTGCCGACCACGCGGTCATCGCGTGGATCGGCCCGCGCGACTTCTACGAGCACCAGGTGGGCGCGATCGACGACCGCAACTTCGTCGTGATGGAACGCCCGCTGTGACGCGCGTCGTCATGGAACGCCCGTTGTGACGCGCGCGATGATCCTGGCCGCGGGCTTCGGCACACGGCTGGGCGCGCTCTCCGACGAGCGCCCGAAGCCGCTCCTCCCCGTTGCCGACGTCGCGCTCATCCGGTACGCGATCGCGCTCCTGGTCGGCCACGGCGTGCGCGACGTGGTCATCAACCTGCACCACCGCGGCGAGCTCATCGTCGACGAGCTCGGCGACGGCGCCTCGCTGGGCGCGAGCATCGTCTACTCGCGCGAGGAAGGCAGCATCCTGGGCACCGGGGGCGGCATCCGACGCGCGCTGCCGCTGCTCGGCGCCGAGACGTTCCTGGTCGTGAACGGCAAGATCCTGATCGATCTGGATCTCGGCGCGCTGCTGGCGCAGCACCGTGCGTCGGGCGCGGCGGCCACGCTGGTGGTGCGCGGGGACGCCGAGGCGCGTCGCTGGGGCGCGATCGACGCGCCCGAGGACGGCGGGCCCATCCGCGGCCTGCTCGGCGACGGCGCCTTCATGTTCACCGGCATCCACGCGATCGAGCCGTCCCTGGTGGCGCGGTTCGATGACGACGGCGCCGAGCGCTGCATCGTACGCCAGGGCTACGTCCCGTGGCTGGCGGAGGGCGTGCCGCTCGGCGCGTTCGTGCAGCGCGGCTACTTCATGGAGCACTCGACGCCCGAGCGCTACCTGCAGGGGAACATCAACGTCCTCCGCGGCGTGGCGCAGCTCGCGCATCCTCCCGGTGTGGTCGTCGGCGTGGACGCCACGGCGCAGGTGGACGCCACGGCATGCGTGGTGCCGCCGGTGCGGATCGGCCCGGGTGCGCGCATCGAAGCGGGCGCCACGATCGGGCCTGACGCGGTCGTCGGTGCGAACGCGACGGTCGCGGCGGGGGTCACGGTCGAACGCAGCGTCGTATGGCCGGGTGCGCGCGTCACGGCCGATGCCCGCGGGGAGATCGTGACGCCGACGCTGCGGGTGCGCGCGGACTGACGCGCAACTCGGGCGCCTCGGCGGTTCAACCGCTGGATTCGAACGCCCCTACCGCGGGCACTTCTTCGGGTCGAGCGACGAATCCGCGCGCACGCACGCCGCGATGATCTTGCGCGCGCCCGCCTCGGCCTCGAGGCGCTCGCGGGTGCTGATGGGACCTTCGCTGCCGGCGAGGAACTTCACGGTCATCTCGAGGCCGCTCGGTTGCGACTTGGACATGTCGCACAGGTCCAGGAGCGAGGCGTCCTTCTCGGCGCACTTGCACAGCCGCTGGACGTAGCCGCGGCAGAGCTGCATGCCCTGGCCGACTTCTTCGGGCGTGAGCGACTTGCTCTGATCCCCGCCGCGCGCGCCGCCGTCGCCGCCGGCTCCACCCGCGCCACTGTCGGACTTGGCGCAGGCCAGGAGCGTCGTGCAGCCCACGAGCGCGAGCGCGACGCGGATCACTGAGGCTCGAGACGGGCGAGAACGACGGTGATGTTGTCGATGCCGCCCGCGGCATTGGCGGCGGCGATGAGCTTGTCGGCGGCCCGGTCCAGGTCGTGCTCGTGGAGCACGATGTCGTTGATCTTCTCGTCGGTGAGCATGCCCGACAGACCATCGGAGCAGAGCAGGAAGACGTCGCCGACATGGGGCGTCTCGGTGAGCAGATCGACCTGCACGGTCTCCTTCATGCCCAGCGCGCGCACGATCACGTTCTTGTGCGGCCACGCGGACGCCTCCTCGGCGGTCATACGCTTCATCTTGATGTAATCGTTGATGAGCGAGTGGTCCTCGGTCAGCTGATCGATGTGTCCGTCGCGGACCCGGTAGACACGGCTGTCACCGACGTGACCGATGAGCACCTTGTCGTCGAGGAAGAGCGTCGACACGAAGGTGGTGCCCATGCCCTTGCAGCCCGAATCGCGCTGCGCGCGCTCGTGGATGTTCAGGTTGGCCAGCTTGATCGCCGTGGACATGCGGTTCTGGTCGACCATGTGACCGCGGTCGACCTTGAACGGCCAGGTGAGCGTCTGCTCCTCGGAGGTGGCGCGGAAGTACTCGACCACGGTCTCGACCGCCATCAGGCTGGCGACCTCGCCCGACGCGTGTCCGCCCATGCCATCGGCAACGATGGCAAGCCGCTCGTCCACGGGCAGATGGAACGAGTCCTCGTTGGCCGTGCGCTTCATGCCGACGTTGGTGTCGCCCGAGAAGCGCACCCGCATGCCGTCGAGCGGGAACGAGGTACTCATCGAGACCACAGCGTAACAGAGCCCCTCCGAGCGGGTCAATCCAGCGAACGCCGAGCTCGCGCTCGCTGCTATATTGGAGCCATGCGGGTTCTTGGCTTAATGATGTGCTTGGTCGTGTCGGTGCCGTTGGTGATCTGGCCACGCGCCGCCGAGGCACAGATCAAGCCACGCTTCGTGATCATGGTCGACACCTCCGGCTCCATGGACGACCCGACCGGAACGGGCAACAACAGCTGCGGCCAGCCGAAGACGCGCATCAACGACGCCAAGTGCGTGCTGAGCAAGCTGAACGACACCTTCGGCGACATCGAGTTCGCGGTCGGCCGCTTCACCCCGCTCGCCTGCGCCACCGCGCCGGCGGCCCCGCCGTTCACCTCGTGCAACTGGTCGGGCGATCACTGCAGTGTCGGCGCCAACGGCACCGCCGGACGCGGCCAGATCATCGTGCCGTTCGGCCCGGAGAACCCCAACGACATCGCGGAGTGGGTCGACTTCTCGTGCAACACCTGCGGCTTCTCCGCCGCCGGCGCGCTGAACCCCGAGATCGACCTGGGCAGCGGCACGCCGCTCACCGGCTACATGCGCGGGGCGCGGGCCTTCCTGCAAGGCAACGCCGCCAACCCGGCCGGCGGCGGCAACTACCCCAACCCCATCGCCGCCGATCCGTTCGGCACCTGCCGCCCCTACCGGGTCATCATGCTCACCGACGGCATCGTCTCCTGCGGCGAGACCCAGGCCACGACCATCACCGCCATCAAGGAGCTGCGCAAGGCCGGCACCCCGGGCGTCCCCCAGGGTGTCATGCCGACCGACGTGCTCTCCTTCGTGATCGGCTTCGGCATAAATCCTGGTGACGCCGACATCGAAGCCTACGCGCAGGCGGGCGGCCGCAACGTACCGGGCGACGACGGCTTCTACGCCACCAACGAGGCCACGCTCGCCGCCGCCTTCTCGAAGATCGTGCAGGACTCGCTGCTGGTCGAGGTCTGCGACGGCATCGACAACAACTGCAACAACCTCGTCGACGAGGGCTTCGACATCGGCGCCACCTGCGACGGCAACGACACCGACCTCTGCACCGAGGGCGTGATCGTCTGCACCTCGCCGACCACGACCGGCTGCACCGATCCGAACGGCCAGAACGATATCGAGGTCTGCAACCAGGTCGACGACGACTGCGACGGCCTCATCGACGAGCCACCCGGGCAGTGCCCGGCGTGCGCGCTCGAGGCCGAGATCTGCGACAACCTGGACAACAACTGCAACAACATGGTCGACGAGAACCTCGAGCGGCCCTGCGGCACCGACGTGGGCTTCTGCACCGCCGGCACCGAGACCTGCGTCATGGGCAACTGGCTCGGCTGCGACGCGACCAGCGGCACCGCCGAGACCTGCAACGGCATCGACGACGACTGCGACGGCGCCATCGACGGCATGGTCCAGGCCTGCGGCAACGCCGGCGTGGGCGAGTGCCAGCCCGGTCAGCAGGTGTGCCAAAACGGCATGCAGGGCCCGTGCGTCGGCGTGATCGGCCCGACCCCCGAGGGCTGCGACGGGCTCGACAACGACTGCGACGGCGCGGTCGACGACAACGTGCCCGGGCTCGGCCAGCCGTGCGGCACGCTGTGCGGCCAGGGCACCACGGCGTGCGTGAACGGCGCGGTCGTGTGCGTCGGCGGCACCATGGGCGGCACCGAGATCTGCAACAACGTCGACGACGACTGCGACGGCGCGATCGACGAGGGCCAGCCGTCGATGGGCCCGTGCTCGACCACCCCGGGCGGCGAGCCGCTGTGCATCCCCGGCGAGATGCTCTGCCAGGGCGGCTTCTACCAGTGCGTCGGCGGCGAGCCCGTCGAGCCGGAGATCTGCGACTGCATGGACAACGACTGCGATGGCCCGGTCGACGAGGACGTCGTCTGCGGCGGCGGCGGCACCTGCCTCGCCGGTCCGCACTGCCAGTGCGCGTACCCCTGCGACCCGGGCGAGTTCCCCTGCCCCGAGGGCTTCTTCTGCACCGACGCCAGCGCCCCACCGGCCGGCTACTGCGTGCGCGATAACTGCCTGGGCGTGACCTGTGCGCCCACCAGCGCCGGCGAGGCCACCGTGTGCATCGACGGCGCCTGCATCCCCGCGTGCAGCATCTCCAACTGCACCCCGCTGGTGTGCCGCGAGACCGACGGTGAGTGCGTCGAGGACAACTGCAACGGCTTCCCCGATCGCTGCAGCGCCACGCAGTTCTGCGTCGACGGCGCCTGCCTGGACAACTCCTGCATCGATGTGAGCTGCGCGGCGCCGGAGTACTGCCTGGGCGGCGCCTGCGTGCGCTCGTGCGCCGGCATCGAGTGCGACGCCGATCAGATCTGCGCGCTCGGCGTGTGCCGCGACAACCTGTGCGCGGGCGTCGATTGCGAGGCCTTCCAGGTCTGCAACCCCGACACCGGGCAGTGCCAGCAGGACGCTTGCCTGGGCCGCACCTGCCCGCCCGGCCAGGCGTGCGACCCGCTCACCGGCGACTGCGTCCAGGACCCCTGCCTGGGCGTCACCTGCCCGGCCGCTGATCAGGTGTGCGTCGGCGGCACCTGCTACGACCCGGATCAGGTGGATCCGCGCGGACCGCGCACACTGGTGAGCGCGGCTGGCTCGGGCTGCGCGTGCCAGGTGGGCGGGCGCGCCGGCGTGCCGCTGTCGGCGTGGCTGCTGCTCGTGGGCGTGGCCGCGCTGGTCATCCGGCGCCGCCGGGAGGATCGCTAGCCATGTCGCTACGCTCCCTTCCGCCTCGCTCCCTCCCGCTGCGTGCCCTGCTCGGCGTGCTGCTCGGCGCCGCGCTGCTCCTGCCCCTCTCGCTGGCCCTCGCCGGCTGCCAGGTCGACTCCTACTGCCTCGACTGCAAGCGTGGCGACGGCGGCGGTGACGACGACGACGATGGCGACGGCGGCGACCGCGACGGCGGCGACGACGGCGACGCGATCGACTCGGGCGGTCCGCCCGACGCCTGCGTGATCACCGGCGTCGAGGTCTGCGACGGGCTCGACAACGACTGCAACGGCGCCGCCGACGACGGCGTGCTGGCGCAGGTGGGCGAGGCCTGCCAGCTGACCCTGCCCGCCCCGTGCACGCCCGGCATCTACGAGTGCGTCGCCGGCGAGCTGATCTGCGGCGGCGCGGTCGTGCCCAAGGCGGAGAGCTGCAACCTGGTCGACGACGACTGCGATGGCGTGACCGACGACGGCGATCCGGGCGGCGGCGGCAGCTGCGGCGTGGCCGAGGGCGACTGCGTGCCCGGGATCAACCACTGCCTGGCCAGCGGCGTGCTCGACTGCGTGGGCGACACCCCGCCCACGACCGAGCAGTGCGACAACCGCGACAACGACTGCGACGGCACCATCGACAACGGCAACCCGGGCGGCGGCGCGAGCTGCGGCCAGGGCGCGGGCATCTGCACGCCGGGGACGATCATGTGCGCGGGCGGCGTGCTCCGCTGCGAGGGCGCCATGCCGCCCACCCTCGAGCAGTGCGACGGCCTGGACAACGACTGCGACGGGCCCATCGACGAGGGCTTCAACCTCATGACCGACAAGAACAACTGCGGCACTTGCGGCCACGTGTGCACCGCCGCCAACGCGTCGACCCGATGCACCGGCGGCAACTGCGCGATCAACTTCTGCCTGACCGACTACTGGGACAAGAACGGCCTGTTCGTCGACGGCTGCGAGTACAACTGCGAGTTCCAGGGCAACGAGGCCTGCAACGGCGTCGACGACGACTGCGACGGTGTGATCGACGAGGGCGTGATCCCGCCCAACATATGCGCCGACTTCGGCGAGTGCGCGAGCACCGTGGCCACCTGCACCGGCCTGGGCGGCTGGGTGTGCAACTACCCGGCGACCGTCTCGCTCGACGGCATGGGCAACATCACGCCCGAGGGCAACTGCGACAACAAGGACAACGACTGCGACGCGGTCGTCGACGAGGCCTTCCCGCTCAAGGGCACCGCGTGCGCCGGCGCCGGCGTGGGCGTCTGCCAGGGCACCGGCGTGCAGGCCTGCAACGCCACGCAGAACGGCCTCACCTGCAACATCACGACGCCGGGCCTGCCGTCCTCGGTCGAGGTCTGCGACGGCAAGGACAACGACTGCGACGGCACCCTCGACGACAACGCCAAGGACAACTGGATCGCGATCACCGGCGGCGGCGTCAGCGGGACCAAGTACATCTTCCAGTACGAGGCGACGCGGCCGAACGCGACCGCGGGCGCGCAGGGCACCATGACGCACCGCGCTTGCTCGCGCCCCGATGTGCTGCCGTGGACCAACGTCACGCACCCACAGGCTACCGCGGCGTGCGCCGCGGCGGGCGGCCGCCTGTGCTCGGAGACCGAGTGGCAGCGCGCGTGCCAGACCGCGTCCACGTGCAAGTGGGGCATGACCGGCTGCAACACGTACGCGGCGAGCTCGTGCAACGGCAACGACTTCGACTTCGACGGCATCGCCGGCAACGGCGATCAGGACGGCCTGCTCGCCACCAAGGCGCGCCCGCTCTGCTACGCCGACTGGGGCGCGGTGGCGACGCGCATCTTCGACATGTCGGGCAACGCCAAGGAGTGGACGACGCAGTCGGCGCCCAGCGGCGAGGCCGCCGACCCCGCCAACACGCGCCGCCTGCGCGGCGGCAGCTTCAACAACACCGCGAACGGCATCAGCTGCGACCTGCGCTTCGCGGTCGCCGACGACACTTTCCAGTTCCCCAACGTCGGCTTCCGCTGCTGCCGCGACAGCGCGCCGCCGTAGCGACGCCGCGCCCGCGGCTCAGCCGAGGTCGACGCCCGTACCGGGCACGATGATCGACAGCCGCGGCCCGGTGCGCACGATCAGCGCGCCGGGTCTCTGCCGGTGCACGTCGCCATCGATGATGTAGGGGATCTCGTCGTCGGTCTCGATGATCATCTCGGCCGCGAGGCCGCTCACCGCCTTCGACGCCTTGACCGGCCGACCGCGGTAGACGCGCGGCAGCTCCCACACGATCGCGTTGGGCCGGCAGTGGAAGCCGACAAAGGCGAAGTGGTCCACGCTCTCCCAGCAGCGCGCGTAGGGCGCGAAGCCGATGCCGATCTCGGGCGCCGTGCCGCAGGTGATGGTCGTGAACTCGCGCTGCTGCCACGGCTTGCCGTCGACGCTGACGCGCACCTGGAGCCGCCGCGCCAGCCGCTTCGCGAACGAGGTGCGGAAGAGCGCCGACGCCGCGGTCTTCAGCAGCAGCCAGGCGCCCGTGGCCGGGCTGGGCCGGCCCGTCGCGTAGTAGGCCTCGAGGAAGTTGGCCATGAGCCCGTTGCCGAACAGGAAGCCGTACTGCTCGCCGATCTGCATGATCGGCCGCTCCAGCGTGTCGAACGCGCCGCCCTCGTGGTAGCGCTCGATCACCTGGTAGAGGATCTCGCCGGGCGAGCCGCGGATCCTGAGCCCGCGCGCGACGGTGTTGAGCGTGCCGCCGCCCAGGATCGCGATC
>JBKJOI010000407.1:0-2929 GCA_046595695.1 Haliangiales bacterium
GACCAGACCCAGCTGACGACGCTGGCCATGTGCGGCCTCTTGCTCCTGCTCGGCGCCCTGTTCGCGCTGCTCGTGGGCCGCAGCATCAGCCGGCCCATCCGCCAGATCACCGCCGCGGCGCGCAAGATCGGCGAGGGCAAGCTCGACACGCGCATCCCCCTGGTCAGCCGGGACGAGGTGGGCGGGCTCGCCGAGGCCTTCAACCAGATGACGGAGCGGTTGGAGAGCGCGCTCGCGGCGGAGCGCAGCTCGGCGGAGAAGGAGCGCCGGGCGCGCCAGGCGGTCATCGACATGTCGCAGAACCTGCTGGCCGCGACCAGCGAGATCCTGGGCAGCACTACCGAGCAGGCCTCGGGCGCCCAGGAGCAGGCGGCGGCGGTCTCCGAGACCGTGGCCACGGTGAACGAGGTGACCAAGACCGCCGAGGAGGCGGCCGGTCGCGCGGGCCTGGTCACCCAGTCGGCGCAGGAAGCGATGGAGGCGGGCAAGGCGGGCCGCCAGGCCATCGAGGAGACCATCTCGGGCATGGGCGCGGTGCGCGAGCAGGTCGGCAGCATCGCGGAGGGCATCGTGGCGCTGGCCGAGCGGGCGCAGGCCATCGGCGACATCATCGCGACGGTCAGCGAGATCGCCGAGCAGACCAACCTGCTGGCGCTCAACGCGGCCATCGAGGCGTCGCGCGCGGGTGAGCACGGCCGCGGCTTCTCGGTCGTGGCCAGCGAGGTCAAGACGCTGGCCAGTGAATCGAAGAAATCCACCGTGCAGATCCGGCAGATCCTCGTCGAGATCCAGAAGGCCACCAACAGCGCCGTGATGGCCACCGAAGAGGGTACCAAGCGCGTCGGTGAGGCGGTCCGTGTCGTGCATCGCGCGGGCGGGACGATCAAGACGCTGGTCGCCGCGGTCGACGACGCCGCGCAGGCGGCCGCCCAGATCGCGGCGTCCGCCGACCAGCAGGCGACCGGCATGTCGCACATCCACCTCGCGATGAAGAACATCAACGAGGTGACCTCGCGCACGCTCGCGTCGACCAAGCAGACCGAGCGTGCCGCGCGCGATCTCAACAAGCTCGCCGAACAGCTCAAGGGTCTGCTCGCGAGCTAGCTCGAGGTCCTCGAGCCCACGATGCAGCACGACGAGCTCATCAAGCTGCTCATGAGCACGTTCCTCGAGGAGCTCGAGGAACAGGCCCAGGCGCTGGACCGCGACCTGCTGTCCCTGGAACGTGATCCGGCTGCCGCCGAGCGGGAGGCGCTCCTGCGCGTGCTCTTCCGCACCATTCACAGCGTCAAGGGCGCGTCGCGGGTCGTGGACGTGCCCATGATCGGCAACGCTTGCCACCACATGGAGGAGCTGCTCGAGCTCGCCCAGGCGGGCGTCGTGCCGGCCAGCTGGTTCCAGCTCATGCTCGCGGTCTCCGATGCGCTCCGCGACGCGGGCCAGCGGATCCGGCGCGGCGAGACGCTCGCGGGCTCGCCGCTCGCGCAGGTCAGCCCGCTGCTCGAGCGAGCGGCGCTGCTGCGCGGGCAGGTGACGACGGGCGCCGCGCCCGTGCCGGCGCCGGCGCTCGCCGCGCCCGTGCCCGTGCCCGTGCTCGTGCCCGCCGACGCGGCCGACGGTCCCGCCGGTGGCGCTGCCCCGGCCGCCGGCGAGCGGGCACGCGCCGCGGAGGCCGCCTCGGTGCGCGTACCCGCCGAGAAGCTCGACACGTTGCTGGTGCGAGTCGGCGAGCTGGTGCTCGCGAGCCGCCGATCGGAGCAGGTGCTCGAGGAGCTCGACACACTGCAGGACTCCTGTCGCACCTGGCTGAGCAGCCGCAGCACGCAGGACCCCGTGAAGAGTGCGCGCGACGCGGTGCGGAACGTCGAGCGAAAGCTCGAGCACATCGCCAGCCGCGCCGCGGCCAGCCAGCGCGCCCTGGAGAACGCGGTGCGGGCGGCCGAGGACGACGTCCACAACCTGCGGCTGCTGCCGTTCGGCGTCGTGTGCCTGGGGCTCGAGCGGACGGTTCGCGACCTGGCGCAGGAGAGCGGCAAGAACGCCGAGCTCGTGGTCGAGGGCGCCGATATCGGGATCGACCGCAGCATGCTGGATGCGCTGCGCGATCCGCTCCTGCACCTCGTGCGCAACGCCGTCGAGCACGGCGTGGAGCGTCCCGACGTGCGGGGCGCCCTGGGAAAGCGTGAGCGCGCGCGCGTCACCGTCTCGGCCGCGCTGCTGGGCGCGCAGGTGCAGGTGGTGGTCGCCGACGACGGGCGCGGGCTCGACCTCGAGGCGATCCGGGATCAGGCGCGCCGGCGTGGCCTGCGCGTCCCCGCCGACGAGCGCGAGCTCGCCCAGCTGGTCTTCCTGCCCGGGTTCTCGACCGCGAAGGTCATCAGCACGGTGTCGGGGCGAGGCGTAGGGCTCGACGTGGTGAAGTCGCAGGTCGAGGCGAGCCACGGCACCCTGCGGCTGCTCTCGGATCCACACAGCGGCACGCGCTTCGTGATCAACGTGCCGCTCACCGTGACCACGATCCGCGTGCTCCTGGTGAGCGTGGCCGGGCAGCTCTACGCCGTGCCGGTGGCGGGCATCCTCGCGCTGCGCCGGGTGGCGCCGGAGGACCTGCACACCGTCGAGGGGCGGCAGACCGTGACGCACGAGGGCCAGCCGGTGGCGGTGGTGTCGCTCGCCACCGCGCTCGGGCTGCGGGACGAGTCGGCGGCCCGGCCCGACCGCAAGGCGCCCGGGCTCGTGCTCGGCTCCGAAGGCAAGCAGGTGGTGGTGCTCGTCGACCAGCTGGTCGGGGAGCAGGACATCGTGGTCAAGACCATGGGTCGCCGCATCCGCCGCCTCAAGCACATGTCGGGCGCCACCCTGCTCGCGACCGGACGCATCGCCTTCGTGCTGCACACGCCCGAGGTGGTGCGCACGGCGCTGGCGCGCG
>JBKJOI010000958.1:0-7582 GCA_046595695.1 Haliangiales bacterium
AGGACGTCTACCTGCGCACCGCGGTGTCGGTCGAGGCCAGCGGCTGGGCGCACTTCGACTACGTCAAGATGCCCGACTACCGCTGGGGCATCTTCCTCGAGCCCGCCAAGCCGGAGCGCAAGATCGGCTTCGGCGACCACGAGGGCGAGCCGGTCTGGCAGGAGGTCCCCGGCGAGTACCGCAACATGCTGCGCCGGATCATCGTGACCCAGGGCGACACCGAGCCGGCGTCGGTCGAGCAGCAGCGCCTGCTCGGCCACACCGCCCCCTCGCTCTACGACATGCGCAACCTGTTCCAGGTGAACGTCGAGGAAGGCCGCCACCTGTGGGCGATGGTTTACCTGCTGCACTCGCACTTCGGGCGCGACGGCCGCGAGGAAGCCGAGGCGCTGCTCGAGCGCCGCTCGGGCAACGTCGACAAGCCGCGCATCCTCGGGGCCTTCAACCAGCCCATCGAGAACTGGCTCGACTTCTTCATGTTCACCATGTTCACCGACCGCGACGGCAAGTACCAGCTGGCCTCGCTGGCGGAGAGTGGCTTCGATCCGCTGTCGCGCACCTGCCGCTTCATGTTGACCGAGGAAGCGCACCACATGTTCGTCGGCGAGACCGGCGTGGATCGCGTGGTCGCGCGCTCGTGCGAGCTCACCAAGCTGGACCCGAACGGCGACGCGCGCGCCCAGGGCGGCGTGGATCTGCCGACGCTGCAGAAGTACGTCAACCTGTGGTTCACGCTCTCGCTCGACCTGTTCGGCGGCGAGGTGTCGTCGAACGCCGCCGACTTCTTCGCGTCGGGCATCAAGGGCCGCTACAAGGAGGATCAGCACCAGGACCACAAGGCGCTGGCCGGCTCGTACAGGATGGAGCGCGCCGAGAACGGCCGCGTGATCAGCGAGGACATCCCGCTGCGCACCGCCATGAACGAGGTGCTGCGCGACTGCTACGTCGACGACTGCCAGCGCGCCGTCGACAAGTGGAACCGCACCGTCGACAAGGCCGGGCTGGCGGCGGGCTTCAAGTTCACCCTGCCGAGCCGCCGCTTCAACCGTCAGATCGGGATCCACTCGGGCATGTGGTTCGACCCCGACGGTCGCGTGATCTCGGTCGAGGAGTTCGAGCGCCGCCGCGGCGAGTGGCTGCCCTCTGACCCCGACCGCGCCTACGTGCAGCAGCTCATGAGCGCGGTCACCGAGCCGGGCAAGATCGCGCAGTGGGTCGCGCCGCCCGCGCGCGGCATCAACCAGAAGCCGTTCGACTTCCAGTACGTGCGCCGCCAGGGGTAGCGGCCACGTAGCGCGCGGTGCATCGCCGCCGCCCGCCCCGCCCCGCCCCGATCGCGACACGTGTGTCACGAACGCCTGTGGGGGGCGACCCACAATTTTCTCGAAGCACCCGACACAGTTGAAGTTCTCGTTGGCAGGGCGCTTGCTCTAGCCCGTCCTCATGAACGCCCTGCGCCTGGTTCCCCTCGCTCTCGCCGCCTTCGCCTCGGTCGCCACCAGCCAGGTGGCCGAGCCCCTGCCCGAGCCCGACGCCTGCGACAGCCCGCAGCCAGGCGCCACGATCGACATGCTCGAGATCGGCGTCGAGGCGGCGGGGACCGCGCCCTTCGAGGCCTACGAGGACGGCGCCCCGGTGACGCTGGTGATCGGCGGCCAGGGCTCGTCCATGGTACCGCTGCGCATCCGCGTCGCCGGTGAGGCGACGCCGGCGTGCCTGTCGCAGACCACGCAGGCGCGCGCCGGCGTCGCCGGCGAGGAGATCGGCAGCGAGTCGAGCCCGCTGCGCACCTACGACCTGGGCGACGGGACGCGCGCGACCGAGACGCTGTACCTACCGCTCTACTACAGCCCGCAGGTGGGCAGCACGCTCGAGCTCGAGGTCAGCTCGGGCGGGACGACCACGACCGTCGCGCTGACCGTCGCCGCGCCGTAAGACGCGGCGCGGGACGCCGCGCGCGCCTTTCCCGGCTACGCCGCGCCGCGCTCGGCCTCCGTCGACAGGCTGCGCTGCAGCGCCAGCCGCTGCTCGACCTCGCGGTGCAGGGCCACCTCGTCGTCGCCCAGGCACTCGACCGGCGGCACGCGCGTCCCCGCCTCGATCGGGACGTAGCTCATGAGCGCGCGCAGCGTCTCGACCGCACCGCCGCCGATGGGATCCTCGGAGTCGACGGTGACCAGCACGGTCAGCTCCTGGGCGCCGGCGTGCACCACCATCGAGCGCAGGTGCACGAAGACGTGGCCGCGCGCGGGCGCGATGAAGGTCAGCCCGTGCAGCCCGCTGCAGCGCACCGGCACGCCGCCCAGGTAGGCGCGCGCCGAGAGCTGCGCGTTGTTCTCGATCCAGCGCATGGCGATGCCGCCGTAGAGCGTGCCGTGGAAGTTGAGCGAGTCGGAGCGCACCGGCTCGATCGTGTGCACGTAGGAGTCCTGGCGCGAGCGCGGCGCCGGCGTGTCGCTCTGCTCCCAGGGCATGCGCAGACGCGGCAGCACCTTGAGCAGCTCGCGCACGAACAGCCGCCGCTCGTCCGCGCCCGGCGGCAGGACCGGCGGCACGTCGGGCAGCTCGCCGGCCTCGAGCTTCCGGCGGAAGTCGCGGCGCAGCTGACCTTCGCGCTGACGCGTGCGCGCCGCGGGCGTGTCGGCGAGCACCTGCGGCACCGTGGCGGGCCGGCCGGCCTCGTCGATCGACACGAAGGTCATGTAGCCGGCGAGCGTGTGCCGGTGCGGCGCCCCGGGCAGGCCGTGGGTCATGGTCACCGAGACACCGACGCTGCGCGCCGAGGTGTAGGCTACGGTCGCGGTCATGGTGACGCGCTCGCCGAGCAGGATCGGCTCGGACAGCTCGACGCCGTCGACCGAGGCCGTGACGACGGGTCGCCGGGTGTGGCGCGTGGCCGCGAGCACGCCGACCACGTCCATCCACTCGAGGATCTTGCCGGCGCGCAGGTAGCCCCGCTCGTCGGTCTGCTGGGGAGCGACCCACTCGTCGAGGTGGACCTCGGCGGGCGGAAGCGCCGCGGGCTGCAAGGACGGCACCGCGGCGGGCGCGGCCTGCAGCGTGGGCGGCGAGGTGGAGGACGGCGCCTGCGCCTGTGCTTCTAGCGATGCGGTGCCAGCCTCGGGTGGCGTGTCTGTCGAGACGGACTTCCGGGTGGGTAAGGAGGACTTCTTGGACTTCTTCATGCCCGGAAAGCTGTCACACGCGATGTGTCGGGACCGTAAATACTCCCGCCCAAGTTCACGGAAGGTGCTGCAGATTCCGCTACTTGTAAGCGACGCACCAAAGATTTCGTCGCGCCCGGAGGGGAGTCTCCGGGAATCGGTCAGTTGAGCCCGCCGCCACCGGTCGCGCGCTTGCGCAGGGTGTCGAGCGCCTCGCCGACACGCTCGTCTTTCGGGTTCAAGATGGCGAGCTTCTCGAGCACCGCGAGCTCTCGATCGGCGTCGCCGAGGCGCTGGTAGATCCCGCGCAGATTGTTGAGCATGCGGGTCAGCACCTGGCGCTTGCTCGCGCCCTGCATGTGCTCGGAGGCCAGCTCGGCGCTCTGCCCCATGGCCTGCTTGAGGCGCTCCTCGAGCTCCTCGGGGCCCAGCGCGACGCCGCCGTGGTACGGGTCGAGCAGCTGCTCGTTGCCGTCGACCTCGAGGCGCACCAGGAAGTGCCCGGGGAACGAGACACCCTGCAGATCGAGGCCGACGCGCCAGCCGAGCTCGAGGAACAGGATCGACAGCGTGATCGGGATGCCGACGCGCCGGTCGAGCACCTCGTTCAGGAAGCTGTTCTTGGGATCGTAGTAGTCCTCGTCGTTGCCGCGGAAGCCGAGCTCGTCGTAGAGGTAGTGCGTGAGCGAGCCCAGCAACAGCGCAACGCCGGGCGGACCGACGCGCTTCTTGATCGCGTCGGCCATGCCGTCGAGCATGCCCAGGTAGTGGCCGACGTCGAGGTTCGGGTACTCGGCCTCGGCGACCAGCAGCGCCGCGGCCGCGAGATCGATCTCGTCGTCAGGCCGTTGCGCCACGTGCGCGAACAGGACGGACCCCGCGTCCACGTTCCGCCCCTCGCGCGCCATCGGTGAGCTCGGCCGGGGGCCTAGCCCTCGCGACCGCTCGGTCCCTCGGTGACCCGCACGCCGACGAGCGCGTTGGGGATGAAGGAAAACTCGGCGTGGTGCTCGAGTACGCGGCCGGTCGCGTCGAGCAGGTCGGTCTTCGTCATGACTGCGATCTGCACCGGCCCGCTCGCGGGCTTGCACGCGGCCAGGTAGCCGACGATGCGCGCGCCCGTGTCGAACTCGAAGGTGACGCGGTGCGAGACCATCTGACGAATCTTGCTGTAGTCGGGCATGGCTAGGCCCCGTGTATATCACACGCGGCGCCTGACGCGCCGCGTGTCACGCGCGCCGCGGCGCCGCGTGGGTCGGCCACGCCGGCGGCCTACTGGACTTCCGTATCGATGACGACCTTCAGGCCCTTCTGCGGCGGTGTGGTCTTCACGATGCCCTCGAGGTCACCGGCCGCGCGGGTCATGGCGTCGGCGTCGCGATCGATGCGCACGGTGACCGCCACCTGGCCCTCGATCTTGGTGCCCGCCATCATCTGGTTCTGGTTCGACAGCGTGAACGCCTGGGGCAGCTGCTTGATCTCGATGCGGTCGACGGCCAGCGGGCCGCGGCGAATCTCGCCGGTGGCGGGATCGACGGCCTTGAGCGACAGGAAGACCACGTCGCCGGGCTTGACCTTGCCGGCCAGCGCCGCCGAGGCCTCGATGGTGCCCTCGATCACCGACGCGGGATCGATGGGACCGGGCGCCGGCATCGTGCCCTGCATGCCGCCCGCGCCGTGCGGGTTCGCGCCCGCGCCGCCGCCCATGTCCATGCCGGCATGGGGATCGCCGCCGCCGTGCGGGTTCGCGCCCGTGCCCATGGGCATGCCGCCACGAGGATCGGCGGGCGCGCCCGCGCCGCCCGCGGGAAGCCCTGACGGAGCCTGCGCCGCCTGGTTGCCGCCAGGTGCCTTGTTCGACTTCTCGCAGCCCACCAGCGCGCCCGCGACCGCGAGCAACGCAACAGAAGCCGCGACGAAGCCAGGGAGGAAGCCAGGGAGGAAGCCAGGGATCAACGAAGACGAGAACTTTCGCATGGGCCGGAAAGTAGCCCAGCCCACGACCGACGGCCAGCACGTAACCAGCCGCGGCACCTGTATACTCCCGCGCCGCGATGCGGCTCATGCCGAAGCTAACGCTGGGCATCCTCGCCGCTTCTGCGGTGCCGCTGGCCATTGCCGGTTTGTCGTCGGCGCGGCTGTCCGAGTCAGCGCTGCGCAGCCGCATCCAGGAAGGCCACGCGGCGCTCGCGGTCAACGCCGCCGATGGTGTCGCGCGCTTCTTCGAAGGTGTCGCCGCGTCGCTCGAGGTCTACCCGCGCATCCACGATCTCGAGTCACGCTCCGCCGATTCGGCCGAGATCATCGCGGGCGTGCTCAAGATCGCCTACCACTCCGGCGAGGACTTCGCGGTCGTCTCGCTGCTCGACGAGCGCGGCGAGGAGCTGGTCGGCTCGGTCTACGTCACCGGTGCGGCCGCCGCCGCCGAGCTGCACCGCCCCGCGGTCAGCGACGCCGAGCGCGACGAATTCCTGCGTCGCGTGCCCTTGACCGAGGCGCTCACGCACGGCCGCGCGGTCGGCCCGGTGGTCATGGCGGGCTCCCCGGCCGCGCCGCTCGCCGCGGTCGCGATCGTGTTCCGCGGCAAGCGCGGCCGCTACGTGCTCGCCGCCGACGTCTCGCTGGCGCGCATCCACCGGCGCCTGGGCCAGCTCTCGATCAACGGCAACGAGGTCTTGCTCGTCGACGCCGAGCGCCGCGCGGTCGCCGGCGGCGACGGCCAGCGTCCGCTCTTCCAGGCGGTGTCGCTGCCGCGCGACCGCGTGCCCACCGGCCCGCTGCCGCACGAGACCAGCGTCGCGACCGTGCGCACGCCCGCCCGCGCGCCCGCGCTGGCCGCGTTCGCGCCCGCCGGCAACTCGGGGCTGGGCGTGCTGGTCTGGCAGCCCGAGGCGATTGCGTTCGCGCACGCACGCAGCCTGCGCGCGCGCACGCTCTACTGGCTGCTGGTCTCGGCGCTGGTCGCGATCATCGTCGGCGTGGGCCTGGCGCGCGACGTGGCCCGGCGCGTGCGCGAGCTGGTCACACGCACCGAGCGGCTCGCGCAGGGCGACTTCCAGGCGCGCCTCGAGGCCGACGGCGACGACGAGCTGGCGCAGCTCGGCCGCTCCTTCAACCGGATGGCCGGCGATCTCGGCACCGCGGCCGACGCGATCCGCCGGCGCAACGAGGAGATCAGCGGCAAGAACGAGGAGATCTCGCGCTGGAACCGCGAGCTCGAGGGCCGCGTCGAGGACAAGACCCGCGAGCTGCGCACGGCCGAGGAGCTGCTGCTGCGCTCGCGCTCGATGGCGGCGGTCGGCACACTGGGCGCCGGGATCGCGCACGAGATCAACAATCCGCTCACCGGCATCCTGGGCGCGGCGCAGCTCATGCTGCTCGAGACCCCACCCGGCACGCCGCAGCATGCGATGGTGCAAGACCTCGAACGGCAGGCACAGCGCATCCGTGCGATCGTACTGAATCTGCTCCGGCTCTCCGAGCGGCAAGCGGGAACCGAGCAGTCGAACGTCGACCTGAACCGCGTCGTGCGCGACGCGCTGGCCCTGATCACCGACGGTGAGCTGCGGCGCGGCAAGGTCCACGTCGAGCGCCAGCTGGCCGAGTCGCTGCCCGCCCTGCGCGGTGATGCGGTGCAGCTCCAGGATGCGGTGCTCGAGCTCATCACCAACGCACGGCGCGCGATGCCCGAGGGTGGCACGATCACGATCACGACATTGGCACCCGATCGCCGCTTCGTCGCGCTGCGCGTGACGGACACTGGCTCGGGAATCTCGCCGGAAATCATCGACAAGATCTTCGATCCGTTCTTCACTACGAAGACGCACTGGCAGTCGACCGGAATGGGGTTGACCATGGTGCACAAGATCGTCGAAGAACACCGCGGCACTATCGCCGTCGATTCAAGCCACGGGGCCGGGGCCAGCTTCACGCTGCGCTTCCCCAGCGCCAGCACGGGACATCTCGAATGACCAGGGCCAGAAGCACCTATCTACAAACCTCCGTCTCCGCCGGGCTCGTGCTCCTCGGTGCGGCCGCGCTCTACCTGGTCATCTTCCGCGACGAGTCCGTGGCGCCCGCCGCGCCCCCGCCCGCGCCCATCGACGAGCCGGCGCCCATCGCGGCGCTCGCCGCCGCGCCCGCGCCGGCGCCCGTGCCGGCCGAGGGCTTCGACATCACCGAGGTCGACGGCACCGTCGAGGTCAGGCGCGCCGGTGTGTGGACACCGGTGCGTGCCGGCGATTCGATCGCCGAGGCCGAGGCCATCCGCACCGGCCTCGACGCGCGCGCCACCTTGCGCTCGGGCCAGGGTGACGAGCTCGTCCTGCGGCCGCGGGTCGAGCTCGAGATCGGGCTGCTCGGCCGCACCGTCACCGAGCTCACGCTCACCCGCGGTAAGGTCCGCGCCGCGCCCGGCG
>JBKJOI010000539.1:0-5793 GCA_046595695.1 Haliangiales bacterium
GACGTCCTCCTCGCGCTCGGGGCAGCCGTCGTCGTCGGCGTTGCCGTCGAGGTCCTCGCTCTGGCCGGGGCACTCGTCGTTCGCGTCGGCGACCCTGTCGCCGTCGTCGTCGTCGATCCCGCCGCCCACGGGCCCGTTGCGGCCGTGCGCGGCCACGGACCCGTCCGGGCGCGCGGTGGCCTTGCCGCCCAGGCCGAAGTAGAGCGAGAACAGCAGCTCGCCGTGCGACGCGGTGAACTGGCCATCGAACGCCGGCCCGAGCAGGAAGCGCGCGTCCAGGCGCGCGCCCCAGGCGTCGCCCAGGCGGATCTTGGCGCCGATGCCGCTGTGCACGAGGAACACCGCGCCGTCGTCGATCACGGCGTCGGTGTCCGAGCTCTGCGCGTCGCCGCCCAGCCCCAGCACGACGAACGGCCGCAGCCGCTCCTCCTCGGTCAGGATGTAGTAGAGCGCGTGGGCGCGGTAGCCGATCGCGAACACGCCCGCCTGGTCGTTGGCGGTCGCGGTCGGCATGAGCACGAGCTCGGCCTCGAACGAGAACGCCGCGTTCAGGCGATACGCCAGGCGCGGCCCGAACGGCGCGGCGTTCTGCAGCTCGCTGCCGGGCAGCGGATCCGCGTCGCGCCCCATGGCCGAATCGTCGGAGAAGAAGCGGACGCCGAAGAACCCGCCGATCTCCCAGCGGTTCGGCTTCGCCGCCGCGCGCGCGGGCGCGGCCGGCGCGCTCGCCACCTCGGCGGCCGGCTCCGGCTCCTGCGCCCCGGCCCTGCCACCCGCCAGCACCGCCGGCAGCGCGCACGCCGCGGCCACGATCGTTGCTCGTCGTCGCATGCTCTCCCTCGTAGGCTGCATTTTCGTCTTCGGGTTCGGGCCCATCATGCCGCCTCGGCCTCTCGGCTACATCGGTCAGCCGACCGGCCGGTTCACGGCGAACGAGCAGGAGTGGACGCGGCGCGGCGCACCAGCGCCTTCGAGATGGCCTCGGCGAGCGCTTCCAGGTCGCCGACCAGATCGCCCGCCAGTGTCTGATCGCCGGTGGCATGGGCGTAGATGAGCGCGAGCACGCGCTGCCCGCCGAGCACCGGCACCACCAGCACCTCGCGCGCGGGCGGCTGGCCGATGAGCCCGCACAGCCGATCGTGCCAGGCGCGCCCCGCGGCGGGCGGCTGCCCGCAAAAGGTCGTGCCGGTCTCGCACGCGGTGCGGAACGCGGTGGGCAGCGCCAGCGGCACCGCGATGAGCGTGGCCACGTGCGGATCGATCGGCCCGGCGGCGCGCCAGCCGAGCGCAATCTCGGGCCGCACCATGAGCAGGAGCCCGCCGCCGGCCGCCCCCGCGAGGAAGTCGGCGACCGCGTCGGCGATGGTGTCGCCGATGGTGTCCGCGGTCTTGGCCGCGTCGATGCGCGCGATCGCGCGCTCGGCGGCCTCGGAGCGGCGGCGCGCGTCCACGGTGATGTCGAAGTGCAGCTCGTCGGCCTCGAGCAGCGCCGGCACGGCCGCGCGCTTGACCGTGGCGATGCGTCCGAGCTGCGAGCGCGTCTCGGCGGGCAGCGGCGCCGGCGCGCTCGCGATGTAGCGCCGGCGCTCGGCGCCGCCTTCGCCTTCGGCTTCGGCTTCGGCGGGCCCTGCGACTGGACCGGCGTCGTCGGAGCCTGCGCGCAGGAAGCGGTTCTCCCGCTGGATGCCGTAGTGGCGCTCGAGCCAGTAGCGGATGCGCAGCTCGGGCGCGACGCACACCTGCACGCGTGCGCCCACGGCGCGCTCGAGCGCGTCGATGGCGCCGAGCGCCTTGGGATCGACCATCGCGATCACCAGGGTGCCCGATGTCCGTGTGGCCAGCGGAATGGCCAGGTAGCGCGCGGCCAGCTCGTTGGTGAGGCGCGCCAGCACCGGGATGGGCGCCGACTCGAACTGCGCCTGCAGTGCCGCGGGCACCGACAGGTGCGCGCCCAGCGCGGTCGCCAGCTGATCCAGATCGAGCGCGCCCGACTGCACCAGGCATGTGCCCAGGCGCGCACCGTAGAGCGCTTGCGCTTGCAGCGCCTCGGCCAGGTCGGCCCTCTTGATGAGCCGCAGCTGCAAGAGCCTTTCGCCGATGCGCATCAGGGCAGCTCGATCCGCATCCAGTAGTCGGCCGCGCTGCCGGGCGCGATCTCGTCGCGCGCGGGCCCGAGCACGGTGCCCGCGGGGCCCCAGAACGGCTCGATGCAGACGAACGGCGCGCCCACCGGCGACCACAGCTGGACGTGGCGCATGCGCGCCGAGAACTCGAGGGTGAACGGGCCGATCCCGGGCAGCCCGCAGCGCACGCGCGAGCGGGCCGGCGCGGGCAGACGGAAGTGGAACCCGCGGTCCAGGGTGATCCGCTCACGGGTGAAGCCGGGCAGATCGCAGGTGAGCTCCTGCTTCTGATCCACCGGGCAGGGAAAGTACGGGTGCCAGCCGGGCGCCACCGGCATGGGCGTGGGCCCGCCGTTCTCGACGACCAGATCGATCTGCACGCCGCGGCCGAGCAGACGGATGGTCTGCTCGGCGACGAAGTCCCACGGCCACACCGCGCGCGTCGCGTCGTCCGATTCGAGGCGCAGGCGCACGTGGTCGCGGCCCTCGCCGACGGGGCGCCAGACGCGGTTGCGCCCGAAGCCGTGCTGCTTGATGGTCGCGCCGGTCGCGGGCACGCGCTCCTCGGGCAGCGCGGCGCCGGGCGGCACGAAGCGATCGTCGGGCAGGCGGCCGGCGAAGGGGAACAGCACCGGCACGCCGCCGCGCACATTCTTCGCCAGGTCGCCCAGCGTGCCGTAGTCCATGTACAGGAGCTCGCGGCCGTCGACACCGAGACGGGTCAAGAGCGCGCCGCGCTCCGGTACGACCTCGGCGCGCGCATGGTCCAGCGCGAGCAGGAAGGTCTGGTAGGACATCCGCCGCATTGTAATACTTCCGGCGTGCCTGTCGCCGCTCGATCGCTCGTGTTTCTCGGCGTCGCGGCGGGCGTCGCGGCGGGCGTCGCGAGCGCCCCGGCGGCGGCGGCCGAGCTCGAGATCGTCGACACGCCGATCGACTACGGCGAGGAGCGCATCGCCCTGACCCTCGCGTACCGCCGGGCGCACCAGGCCGCGGACGCCGGCGATCACAAGATCACGCCGCGGGCGATCGTCATCCACTACACCGGTGGCAGCTCGCGCCAGGCGTCGTTCCGCTACTTCAACCGCCTGCGCATCGAGCAGGACCGCAAGAAGCAGGCGGCCGCGGGCGAGCTGAACGTCTCCTCGCACTTCCTTGTCGATCGCGACGGCACGATCTACCGGCTGGTGCCCGAGAACTGGATGGCGCGCCACTGCATCGGGCTCAACCACGTCGCGATCGGCGTCGAGAACGTCGGCGACGGCAAGGACCACCCGCTCACCGCCGCGCAGCTCGAGGCCGACGCGCAGCTGGTCCGCTACCTGGTCGCGCGGCATCCGACCATCACGCACCTGCTCGGCCACCACGAGCACCGGCGCATGGAGCTGCACGAGTACTGGCTCGAGCTCGACCCCGACTACCGCAACCAGAAGCCCGACCCGGGCGCCAGGTTCATGAAAAAGCTGCGCGCGAAGCTGGCCGACCTCGAGCTCGAGGAGCCCCCGCCCGCCGCCAAGCCCGGCAAGCCCGCCACCAAGAAGGGAAAGACAGCAACATGAAGCGCATCTTCATCACCGGAGCCTCGAGCGGGATCGGCGCCGGCCTCGCCCGTCACTACGCGCACCAGGGCGCCACGCTCGGCCTGGTCGCGCGCCGCGCCACGGTGCTCACCGAGCTCGCCGCCGAGCTGCGCGCCGCCGGCGCCGCGGTGCACGTCTACCCAGCCGACGTCGCCGACACCGCGGGTACGCGCAAGGCCATCGACCGCTTCCTCGCCGACGCGGGTGGCGTGGACCTGGTCCTCGCCAACGCCGGCGTCGGCATCAAGAGCGCGCTGCTCGAGGGCAACGCCGAGGACGTCGCGCGCCTCATGCAGGTCAACGTGATCGGCGTGACCAACACGATCGTGCCCTTCATCCCGGTGATGGTGGAGCAGGGCGCGGGCGTGCTCTGCGCGGTCGCGTCCATGGCCGGCCACCGCGCCCTGCCCGGCCGCGTCGCCTACTCCGCCTCGAAGAAGGCGGTCATCACCTTCATGGATGGCCTGCGTATGGATCTGCACCGCACCGGCGTGCACGCCATGACCATCTGCCCCGGCTTCGTCCGCACCCCCATGACCGACGGCATGAAGAACATGCCCTTCCTGGTCGAGCTCCCCGACGCCGTGCGCGTCATGAGCGACGCCATCGAGTCTCGCCGCGACACCTTCACCTTCCCCTGGCAGATGAACGTCCTCAAGGAGGTGCTCACCCGCGCCCCCGAATGGGTCGTCCGCCGCGCCGCCCCAAAGGCCCGCACCCGCAGCACGCTGTAGGCCGCCGCCCCATCCCAGCCGGGTAGGCCTGGCTCGCACCTCGAGCCAGCGCGTGTCACCCATCGAACCACCGGGCTCCTTGCCCGCACGCGCGCCCGGGCGCGATGATGCGGCATGCGCTGGCTCCCCGCTCTGCCGCTGGCCGCCCTCGGGCTCGCGTGCAGCGAACCGCCGGCGGAGGTCGCGCTCGACGGCGGCGTCCCGCGTGTGGACGCCGCGCCGACCGTCGACGCGGCCGCGCCCGACGCGGCGCCCGCGATCCCCAACCTCGTGCTCCTGCCCGAGCGCATCCTCCCGACCATCCGCACCGACGTGATCGAATTCGGCCCGTCCAGCTGCTCCGTGGCCGAAGGCTGCGCGAGCTACGGCAAGCGCTGGATGCTGCGCTTCGACACGGTGACCCTGAACGACGGCACCGCCGACATGTTCCTGGGCGCGCCGCCGCCGGACGGCCAGGACGCCGACCCATTCGAATGGTCCCAGTGCCACGGCCACCACCACTTCAAGGGCTACGCGCTCTACGAGCTCGTCGACCAGCAGGGCCAGGTCGTGCTCTCGCAGGACGGCCCCGCGCTGGGCCGCAAACAGGCGTTCTGCCTGGAGAACACCGACCGGATCGATCCCGACGCGCCCACCCAGCTGAACGCGCGCTACTGCGACGACGGCGACGGCCCCGACTCCAACTGCATGTACCACTGCGACTACCAGGGCATCTCGAAGGGCTGGGCCGACACCTACAAGGCGACCTTGCCGTGCCAGTGGATCGACATCTGCCACGTCGCTCCGGGTGCGTACTTCCTGCGCATCACGGTGAACCCCGAGCAGCTCCTGCCCGAGTCGCGCTATGACGACAACGTCCTCTCGGCACCGGTGAGCATCCCGGTGGCACCGGGCGACTCCGGCCTCTGCCTGTAGGTATCACCGCCACCACGCCACCACGCCACCACGCCACCACGCCACCACGCCGCACATGCCCGCCACGCGCCACGCGCCACGCGCCACGGGCGCGGCGCGCGCCGAACTGAGGTATCCTGCCTGCGATGACTCGGGCGACTTCGGGGGGGGATCCGGGGGCGGCGGCGGCGTCCATCGTCACACTCGACGATCTGGCGGCCGTGCTCGCGAACGATCCCCGCTTCGCGAGCTTCCCGATCCGGACGCGCGAGGGCTACTACCTCGAGCTCACGCTGCCTTCCGGCGGCGTGGTCATCGCGTTCTCCGGGCTCTGGCAGGACCGCGAGAAGATCGCGCCCCACCTCACCCGCTCGCGCTCGGGCTACCTCACGCTCATGCTCGCCGGCACCGACGCCGAGTTCGCCGCCGGCGGCCTCGACGTCATCCGCGACGAGGGCGACG
>JBKJOI010000649.1:0-22723 GCA_046595695.1 Haliangiales bacterium
GGCGCGTGAACGCCTCGACCGAGCCCTCCGGCTCGAGGAAGACCTTGTGCACCGCGGTGCCGCTGGCGTCGAAGAACTGCAGGCTGCGCTTCGCGCCGTGCTGGCCCTGCTCTTCCAGCGCGAAGCCGTGCCGCCAGCCGCGCATGAAGACGCGCAGGTCGATGCCCTGGCCGATCACCTGACCGACGTGGCCGGAGATCTCGACGCCACCGTAGGTGCCGCGCACCTCGCTGACCACCTGCTCATTGCGAGTGAGCGCCATGCAGCGGCCGAGCGTGGGCAAGAGGCCGATCAGCTCGCGCCACTCGCCGGCCAGCCGCGTCACGGTCTCGCCGAGCTGGGTCGCGAGCAGCTCCGCCTCGCTGACGCCGAGCGCCCCTGCGGCGTCGCGGATGCGCGTCTTGGGGTTCGCCGCACGGTACTCGCTCCAGCGCTGCTCGAGCTCCTGCGTCTCCACGTTCACGGCATACCTCCTGAGACCTGGAAATCGTGACGGCCCGCGCCCGCGTACTCCCAGTCGAGGCCGGACGTGCCGTCGGCGTAGGACGTGATCTGCAGCTTCGCATCGCCGCCGTCAGCGGTGCGCACCAGGAACGCCTTGACCTTGGGCGTGACCACGTGTGTCGTCGGGTTGTAGTCGTACCAGCCGCCCAGGACGGCGTTGCCCGAGTACTCGCCCGAGCCGGGCGGACCGGGCACCGGCAACATCGCGTCGATGGTGTGGACCGCGCCGGCCGCGCTCACGATGTCGCCGAGCGCGGCGGCGGCCGGGTCGGCGGCGCCGCCCGTGCCCGGGCCGCTGGTGCCCGAGTTGGTCGCGATCAGCGTGCGCGAGAAGGCCAGGTCCCACTCGGTGCCCGCCGCCACCGCGTCGCCGGTGACGAGCGCGCCGCGGCGCAGGCTAAAGTGGACCTGCGTAGCCGAGTCGGTCGCGGCGATGGTGACCGAGTGAGTGCCCGCGTCGCGAGCCACGGGCGCCAGGCGCAGCTGATACACCCCGTCGGCCCACGCCGTGATCTGCAGCTTGGCGTAGCCGCCGGCCGCCGTGCGCACCAGGAAGACGACGTCCTTCGGCGAGACGACATGGGCGACGAGGTCGTAGTCGTACCAGCCGCCCAGCGCCGGGTTGCCCGAGAAGGTGCCCGAGCCGGGCGGACCGGGGATGGCCAGCTCGACGTCCACGTCGTGCGCGAGCGTGGTCGCGCTCGTGATCGCCGCGTAGCTGGCACCCGCGGGCGCGAGGCGCGCCCCGCCGGCGCCGGCGCCGGTCGTGCCGCCGTTGGTCGCGACCAGCGTGCGCGAGAACGCGAGGTCCCACGCGGCCGAGGTCGTCGGATCCGTGACCGTGACCACGCCGTTCAGGACGCTGACGTAGGTCCACGCGGTCGCCGCCGACGCGTCGACGGCTATCAGATCACTGCCGGGCGGCGCTAGGACGGGCGCCCAGTGGAAGGTCGGGAATCCCGAGCTGCCGGCGTCGTCGTAGTAGTCGATCATCGCGAGCTTGAAGTACGCGCCCTCCGCCGACTTCACGACGTACACGATGTCGCGCGCGCTCAGCACGTGCGTGGTCCCGTCGTAGGCGTACCAGCCGTCGCCGGCCATGAAGGCGAGCCCCGAGGCGGCATCGGTGGTGTAGCCGCCCGCGGGCGCGCGCGTGAGCGCGGCGAAGTCGGCGCCTGGCAGCACCGCGACCTCGACGCCACCGGTGCCGCTCGTGCCGCCGTTCACGCCGATCTCGAAGCGCTTGAAGGAGAGGTCACGGCTCGCGGCGGTCTCGCCGACCTCGCCGCGCGACTGGAAGTCGAAGCCGACCCAGGCGTCCATCGCGGTCGCCTCGACCACGGTGGTGAAGCTGCCATCGCCCTCCTCGGTGGTCGTCACCTTCGACGGCGGCGGTGGGCCGCCGTCGTCACCGGGCGAGCCGGCGTCGGGCTCGGCGGGCGCGAGCTCCTCGCTGCAGGCCGCGAGCGCGAGTACGCTCAGAAACAGGAATCGTGGCCATCGACGCTGATGCTGCATCGTACGTCTCCATTTTCGGGATTCAGTAGCTCGCCGACGCGCCCGCCTGGAACGCGCGCGGCTGCAGGGGATTGAAGCGGGCGTCGCCTGCATCGAGCAGGTTGTCGACGCCCACGAAGGCGCGGAAGCGGCCGGCGAAGCGCCAGGCGATCCGCGCGTCGATCGTCGCGTATGGGTCGGTCTCGAGGTCCTCGAGCATGCCGTCGCCGTCGTCGTCCACGTCGAAGGGACGCGGGCCGACCACGCTGCCGCGCGCGGACAGCTCCACGCCGCTGCGCCGGGGCGTGAAGACGGCACCGAAGGTGGCGCGGTGGCTCGCCCGGCCCTCGAGCCGCGTGTCGGTCTCGTCGTCGCGCGCGTCGGTGAAGGCGTAGCTTGCCTCGAGCCGCAGCGTCGTCCACGGCGCGTAGCGTGCGCCCAGCTCGACGCCCTGCGAGGTGCCCGAGGCCACGTTCACGTAAGTGAAGCGCTGCGGCATGCCCGGGCCGCCCTCGTCGACGAGCTCGGCCAGGATGAGGTTCTCCAGGTCGTGGCGAAAGACTCCCGCCGAGAGCCACACCGCCGTGACCGGCTTCCACTCCGCGCTCAGGTTGACGCTGCGCGAGGTCTCCGGCGCGAGATCGGGATTGCCCTCGACGATGTAGCCGACGCCGGGGTTCTCGAAGAACAGGTAGAGCTGCTTGAAGTCGGGCGCGCGGTAGCCGTAGCCGCCGCTCGCGCGCAGCACCACTTTGCTCACGGGATCCCAGCGCAGCGCCAACCGCGGCGTGACATGCGTGCCGAAGCGCGTGTCCTGATCGAGGCGCAGCGCGGGCACCAGCACGAGCGTCTGCGTGGTCGGCAGCCGCCACTCGTCCTGCACGAACACGGCGGCGCGCGCGCGCTGGCCCTCGCCGTTGCCGAGCCGATCCGAGCGCAGCCGCTCGTACATGCCGTCGAGCCCGAAGCTGGTCATGTGTGCGCCCACCAGCCAGTCGAGCTGTGCGCTCGACTCGAGGAGCAGCTCGCGCGTGTCCTGGTAGCGGTCGAGCGCGTCGGCGCCGCGCTGATCCGAGCTGAACTGGTCGCGGAACGAGCCCAGGTGCGCCGACAGACGCAGGCGCGTCGGCAAGGAGGGCTTCCACTCCGGCGCCAGCGTGGCGTCGAAGGTCTCGCTCAGGCTGCGTCGATCCAGGACGGCGTAGGGCGGGCTCCGATCGACGCCGCGCTGGTCGCGCAGGAGCCAGCGCACCGTGGCATCGGCGCGGAAGCTCGAGTCCTGCGGGCGCAGGCGCAGCTCGAGCCCGGCGTGGTAGGTGTCGTAGGCGCTCGCCGTCGTCGCGACGTCGCGGGGGTCCAGGTCCCAGCCGTCGCCGCGCTCCCAGCCCAGGCTGCCGCCGAGGCGCAGGATGCCCACGCCACCGCTGGCGCGCGCACGGCCCTCGAAGACGCCGAAGCTGCCGTAGGACGCCAGCGCCTCGGCCTCGAGCCCACGGTGCGCGCGCCGGGTGATGATGTTGATCACGCCGCCGATCGCGTCGGAGCCGTACAGCGCCGAGGCCGGCCCCTTCACGATCTCGATGCGCTCGACATCGGTGATGGGCAGACGCGTGAGGTCGAGGCCGCCATCGATGCGCCCGATCACGCGCTGGCCGTCGACGAGCACGAGCGTGTACTCGGGGCCGAGCCCCTGCACCGAGAGGATCTCGCCGGCGCGGCCGCGCTCGACCGCCAGGCCGGGGTGCGCCTCGAGCGCCTCGGCGACCGTGTCGGCGCCCGAGGCCTCGAGCTCGGCGCGGCCGATGACCTCGGTGGCGATCGGTACGTCGTCGAGCGGCTCGTCGCTGCGTGTGCCGGTGACCACCGTCTGGTAGCCGGGCGAGGCGGCATCGTCTGCCGCAGCGATCCGGCCGCCCACCGCGACGAGCGCGACGAGCACCAGCCTGGGCACACGAATCGACGTCGGGGCGTGCATGTTCTCTTCCTGGAGCCCGAAACGCGAAGAGCCCGCACCGGTTTCTCTCCGGTACGGGCTCTGGGCTTGTGCGCCTCGGGCCTTCGCTATTTCTTGAAGTTGCAATTCATTTTCAATAATCTGACGAGCAGGTCAAGCACAATCCGGTGACGTGACATCGATCGACGGTCCTCCACGCTCGTGCCACCATCCGGCTCGATGAAAACCTGGAGGTGGGGCATGAAGGGCAACGCCGAGGTGATCGAGAAGGCATGACCCGAGGCGCCTGCCGGGCGGGCTCGGGCGCACGCAACCGAACCACCACGAGCACGCACCCCATGGAGGCTGGTATGGCAGGCGCCTTGTCCACGGTCACTGAAGGTCTGGTCTCACGACTCTTCGTGCGCGGCGTCGTGCGCGACGTCGAGTCCATCACGCCCCGCATGCGGCGTATTCGCATCCACGCCCGCGCGCTCGCCGAGCTTCCCTATCAGGCGGGGCAGCACGTCCGCGTCAAGGTGGGCAACCTGCTCGGGCTCGACCTGCTGCGCAACGAGACCCTGCGCGCGTACACGATCTGGGCGCACGATCGTGCGGCGGCGACGCTCGACCTGTGCGTGCTCGACCATCCCGGACAGGGACCGGGCGCGCGCTGGGCCATGGCCGCGCAGCCGGGCGACGCGGTCACGTTCCGCCCACCCGAGGGCAAGCTGGTGGCGCGTCCGCGCGCCGGGCTCCACCTGTTCGTCGGCGACGAGACCGCCGCCGTGGCGTTCGGCGCGATCATGCGCGCGCTGCCGTCCGCCGCTAAGGTGGTCGCGATCATCGAGACCGAGTCGGTCGCGGAGCGCCTTCCATTGCAGATGACGCACGAGCTGCGCTGGCTGGTGCGCGGGGCGAGACCGTCCGGGGACCCTGCCCTGCTGGTCGGATCGACGCGTACGGCGGCGGCGCTGCTCCGAGGTCGAACCCCTGGCGCGGCCTACCTCGCCGGCGAGGCCCGCGCGTGCAAGGCGCTGCGGCGCCTGCTGATCGGCGAGCTCGGCTGGGCACGCGGCGAGATCGCGCTCACGCCGTTCTGGATGCCTGGATCCAAGGGCCTCGAGTAGGTCTCAGCGCAGGTACCACTTCTGGTTGGCGCCGCCGGTGCAGGGCCAGGTGATCAGCACCGCCCCGCTGGCCGAGTTCCAGCCCGCGATGTCGACGCACTTGTTGGCCAGCACGCTGACCAGGTCACCCGCGCCGTTGAGCACGAACTGCTGGGCGGTGTTGCCGTTGCAGTTGACGAGCTGGATGGCCGCCCCGTTGTCGGTCGACGCCCACGCGACGTCCATGCACTTGCCACCGGCGCGCACCGTGCCGTTCTCGAAGCTCCAGGCCTGCGCCCCGGTGCCGTTGCAATCCCACATCTGCAGCCGGGCACCGTCGACGAAGTTGGAGCCCGGCACGTCGATGCACTTGCCATTCAGGTTCGACACGATCTCCTTCGCGCCGCTGCCGCCTGTGGTCTTGAGCGAGAGCCCGAAGGTGCTCAGGATCGGGTTCACCGGCTGGAAGAAGGTCGTGCCGCCGCTGGAGCAGTTGCCGCTGCCGCCCGAGGTGACGCCCTGCGCCTGGTTGCCCGAGATGAACGAGCCGCCCGAGTCGCCGCCCTCGGCGCACGCGTCGGTCTGCGTAGCGCCGTAGACCGGACCGGCGGCGTAGTTGATGGTCGTGTTGTGCGCCTGGATGCGGCCGCAGCGCCAGCCGGTGGTCCGGCCCGAGCGACACACCGAGCTGTTGACCGCGGCCACCTGCGAGCCGGCCACGGCGACCTGGCCGCCGGCGTGGTTGCCGACGAAGGGCAACGAAGTCCAGGACGAGTTCAGCTCGATCCAGGCGTAGTCACTGCCCGGGAACTTGGAGCCGCGCACGACCCCCGACGCGACCCAGTTCGAGCCCGCGGTCTGGCTGCCGACGCCGCCGCAGTGACCGGCGGTGACGAAGCCGCCCTGCACGGCGAAGCCCACCGAGCACAGCGTGTTGCCGTTGAGGATGAACTCGTCGCCGCCGCGCACATCGGCGAACGGACGCGGCCGCTCGCCCGCGGGCAGCACGCGCACCGCCTCGTGGTCGCCCACGAGCCTGCCGACGAACGCCACGACCGCGGCCGACTCGGGGTCTTCCGCCAGCACGACGACGCTGTTGGTCGTCACGTCGACGTGCCACGCATGGATGCTGGCGTCGGCGTACGCGGCCTCCCGATCGAGCGCGGCCTTCACCCCGTCGAGCTGGGCGAGGCTGCGACTCACCAGCCGCGGCTCGGCCCCGGCGAGGCGAACTCGATCCGCGAGCAACGGGTCGGTGATGCCCACGATCAGCTGGTTGCCGTCCCGGTTCATCCACGCGCCCGCGAACGGACCCGCGAGCTCTGCGCGCAGCACCGGCTCCAGCTCTGCCGCCGCGGCCTCGACGAGCAGGCGGCGCGCGATCTGCTCCGCCGACTGACCCAGATCGCGCTCGAGGGCCGCGGCCATCTCGGCCGGGATCTCGGGCGGCCGGATGGCCTCGCCGATCTGGCCGGGCTCCACCGCGCAGGCCGAGGCCGACGTGAGGAGGCACGACGTGAGGAGTAGGAATACCGAACGGAACCGGGATGGCTGAGCGCTTCGCACCATGGTGTCCTCCATGCTCGAGGGGAGCTCTGCGACGGCGTGGATCGATGACCCACTTTCTTCGTCGCCCGAACTAAGTGAAAAATTGTTGCCAGAGTGCGGCGCGAATTCCTACTCGCGAGCGAATCGGGATCAGGAAATCAGAGGAATTGAACGGCAAGAATGCGGTTGTTCGGCCAGCACCTGTGGTAGGAGCGGCGCTTGTGTAGGCTTCGCGGCGCGAAGGTGGGATGGGCGGCGCTGCGTCCGTGCAGGGCGGCGCGGCCATCGCGCCCGCGCAAGAACTGCGTCCACGAGCCCGACGCGCGCAGGCCGCGGGAGCGTCGAGGCCCGATGGTTGGATTCGCCTAGGACGGCCGCTTCGCCACGGGCGCCTGCAACCGGAGCTTCCAGTCGATCAGCTCGCGCCGCGCCGCATCGAACGCGTCACCGAGCGCCATGAAGAGGTCCTCGTGACGATCGGCGAGCGTGGGCGTCCGGCTGGCGACGACCTCGCCACCCGGGACGGTCAGATGGATGTGCACCTGGAAATGCCCGCCCTGGCGATGGTGCTGCTGTGGCGCATCGATCACCACGTGACACGCCGTGATGCCGCGGTGGACGCGCTCGAGCCGCTCGATCGACTTCTGCACCACCGCCTCGATGGCGGGACTGGCGTCCATATGGCGGAAAGAGATCTGAACGGGAGTTTGCATACAGCCGAGAACAAGCACGCGGCGTACCAGAAACGCCCTCAGGGCCGGATGGCGACCTTGATGACGCCATCGCGACGCTCACCGAAGAGGTCGTAGGCGTCGCGGATCTTCGCGAGCGGGAAGGAGTGGGTGAGGAACGACGTGAGATCCACGCGCTGGCTCTTCACCAGCTCGGTGAGCCGACGCATGCGCTCCTTGCCCCCCGGGCACAGGGTCGTGACGATCCGATGATCGCCCAGGCCGGCCGCGAACGCGTCGTAGGGCATCTGCAGCTTGCCCGAGTAGACGCCCAGGCTGGACAGCGTGCCGCCCGGCCGCAGCGAACGCAGCGCGGACTCGAACGTCTCCTGGGTGCCGAGCGCCTCGATGGCCACGTCCGCGCCGGCGCCGGTCATCCGCTTCACCTCGGCGACCACGTCGACCTTGCGGTAGTCGAGCGCGACGTCGGCACCCACGCGGCGCGACATCGCCAGCCGGTGCTCGTCGCCGTCGACGGTGATCACGAGCGCGGCGCCCATCAGCCGGGCGCCGATCGTGGCGCAGAGGCCGATCGGTCCCTGTGCGAAGACCACGACCGCGTCACCCAGCTTCACCTCGCCGCCCTCGGCGCCCGAGAAGCCGGTCGAGGCGATGTCGGTCAGCAGCACGACCTGCTCGTCAGTGACGCCATCGGGAATCTTGGCCAGGTTGGCCTGCGCGTTGGGCACGCGCACGTACTCGGCCTGCGCGCCGTCGAGCGTGTTGCCGAGCCGCCAGCCGCCCAGCGCCTCCCAGCCGTCGCCGTGGCCGCACTGCGACATGCGCCCGGACAGGCAGGCGCGGCACTGGCCGCACGGCGTGATCGCCCCGACCAGGACCCGCTCGCCGACGGCGTAGCCGGTGACGCCCGCACCGAGCTCCTCGATCACGCCGACGAACTCGTGGCCGATCACCAGCCCGGGCTCGACCGGGTACTCGCCGCGGACGATGTGCAGGTCGGTGCCGCAGATCGTCGTCAGCGTCATGCGGATCACGGCGTCGCCGACGCCGGCGCGGGGCAGCGCGACTTCTTCGATCCCGAACTGCCCGGCTCCTCGAAACACATTGGCACGCATCTCAGGGCTCCTTGTCGCTTTGAATCAGCCCTACCAAGTGCAAGGCAGAGGCCCGACCGCGCCACAGCTTGGCCCGGCCGGTGCATCGACTCGGTCGCAAGGAGTCCCAGATGCTGCCTACTCTGACGGTTGAACGCTTCATGTCCCGCGACCCGTACACGATCGGTGCCGATCAGCCGCTGACGGTCGCGCATCGGATCATGCGCAGCCATCGGATCCGCCACCTGCCCGTGCTCGTGGCAGGCAAGCTGGTCGGCATGGTCTCGGAGCGGGACCTCACGCTCATCGAGACGATGCGCGGCGTGAATCCCGACATGGTGACCGTCGAGGAGGCGATGACGCCGACGCCGTACGTCGTGGGGCCGGAGATGTCGATCGCGACGGTCGCGCTCGAGATGGCGCAGAACCGCTACGGCTCGGCGGTCGTCATGTCGGGCGGCCAGGTGGTCGGCATCTTCACCACCGTCGACGCGCTGCAGGCGCTGCTGTGGACCAGCGAGACGCAGAAGCACCGCGTCGCGGGCGTCGATCCGGCGTCGTAGCGCGAAGGCAGAGGTCCGCGCGCGCCTCGGCTCAGGCCACGCGTTCGGCCGCGCGCACCACCAGCACCGAGCGATCGGCGTGGTTGACCACCTTCGCCGCCGTCGTCCCGATCACCCGATCGATCCCGCCGTAGCCGTGTGACCCGATGACGATGAGGTCCACGTCCTCGCGGCGGGCCGCCTCGCAGATCGCCTGCCAGGGCACGCCCAGCCCGACGCTCGCGCCGGCGAGGAGCTCGGCGGGCAGCTCGCGCGCCCGCGCCTGCACGTCCTCGAGCGCGGCACGCTCGAGGACGCCCTCGAGATCCGCGGGCGCCACCGACCACGCAATGGCAGGGACATCCAGCGGGATGCCGACACCCCGGAAGAGATGCAGCCGCGCACCCGTCGCGCGCGCGAGCCTCGCTGCGACGGCCAGGACCTCGGGAGCGCGGGGCGACGAGTCGACTCCGACCAGGATTGTTTTCATGCCGAGAGGATATGCACACCGCGAGCCGCCGGGGGCCGTCAGGGCGAACCCAGGCGGCGCAACGTCTGCGCGGACGGCCGACCCGGACGCAACGCCTGCGCGCTCTACGTCGGCGGCGCCGCGCTGGAGGCGCCAGGTTCGGTCCACGGCTTGCTCTTACAGAGACCATGAGCCAGAGCCGCGAGCTGCACTGCTACGACTACGTCAACCACCCGTACGCCACGGTCCGCGACGCGCTGAGGCACGATCCGACCGGGGTGTTCGGACGCGCCACCCGCGCGGCCGCGTCGCGCGCGGACAACCTGGCCGCCCAGCTGCGGCTGCAGGTCGGGGCGCTCGCCATCGCCGCCGACGTCGACATCCAGGTCGTCGCGGACGAGGAGACAACCTCCCCGTTCGGGGCGCCGGCCCACCGGTTCACGCTCGCGTGGCAATCGGCGCGCAACCCCGGGCTGTTCCCGGCCATGCGAGCGACCCTCTCGGTCTACGCTCTGTCCGCGGGCGAGACGCAGCTCGACTTCCAGGGCAGCTACGATCCGCCGCTCGGCCTGCTCGGAGACGCGCTGGACGCGCTGGTGGGCCGGCGCATCGCCGAGGCCTGCGTGCTGCGCTTCGTGCAGGACGTCGCGCAGCTTCTGCGCGACGAGCTCGCGCCCGAGCCGTGCGGCCACGTCGGCATCTAGGCCTCGTCGTCGGGCCCGGCCTCGACCTTGCTCTTGCTGGCGGCGTCACGCGGCGAACTCCCGCCGTCGCCGTACTCGTGCAGCTTGTACTGGATCTTGCGCGGCGAGATGCCCAGCATCTCGGCGGCCCGCGAGGTCGAGCCGCCGGTGTGCTCCAGCGTCTTCAGGATGGCGTAGCGCTCCAGCTCGGCGAGCGTGCAGCCGGGGATCGCGGGGGCCCCGCCCTCGCCGCGCAGCGGCACGATCGAGGACGACAGGTCCTCGGGGCGGATCGTCTCGCCCCGGCACACCACCACCGCGCGCTCGATGGCGTTCTCGAGCTCGCGCACGTTCCCGGGCCAGTGGTAGCGGGTCAGGCGTTCGAGCGCCGCTTCAGCGAAGCCGCTGATGACCTTGCCGTTCTCCTTGGCGAAGCGGGCGAGGAAGTGCGCCGCCAGGAGCGCGATGTCGGAGGGCCGGATGCGCAGCGGCGGTGTCTCGATGGTGACGACGTTCAGCCGGTAGTAGAGGTCCTCGCGAAACTGGCCCTCCTTGACGCGCGCGAGCAGGTCACGGTTGGTGGCGGCGACTACGCGCACGTCGACCTTGATCGTCTGGTTGCCGCCGACCCGCTCGAACTCGTGCTCTTGCAGGAAGCGCAGCAGCTTGACCTGCACCGCGGGCGAGATCTCGCCGATCTCATCGAGGAAGAGCGTGCCGCCGTGGGCCTGCTGGAAGCGCCCGTCGCGGCGCGCCACCGCGCCGGTGAAGGCGCCGCGCTCGTGCCCGAAGAGCTCGCTCTCGAGCAGGGTCTCGGCGAGCGCCGAGCAGTGCAGCTTCACGAACGGGCCGCGCGCACGCGGCGAGTGCTCGTGCAGGGCCGCGGCGACCAGCTCCTTGCCGGTGCCGCTCTCGCCGGTGATGAGCACGCTCGCGCGCGACGGCGCCACCTGCAGGATGGTGTCGAAGATCTCCTGCATCGCCGGGCTCGAGCCGATCATGCTGGAGACGCGGTGGCGCTGCGACAGCCGCTCGCGCAAGAGGCCGGCCTCCGCGCGCAGCTGCCGGCGCTCGAGCTCGCGCTGCAGCACGATCACCAGCTCCTCGAGGTTGATCGGCTTGGCCAGGTAGTCGGCTGCGCCCTGGCGCATGGCCGCGAGCGCCGAATCGACGGCGCCATGCGCGGTCATGAGCACCACTACAGTCTCCGGATCGAGCGTGCGCGCCTTGCGCATCAGCTCGAGGCCGTCCATGCCGGGCATGCGCAGATCGGTGAGCACGAGGTCGGGTGCGAACTCCTCCAGCTTGGGCAGCGCCTTGAAGCCGTCCGCGGCGGTCTCCACGGTGTAGCCCTCGTCGCGCAGGAGCTCGGCGAGCGCGGTGCGCGCGTTGCCCTCGTCGTCCACGATCAGGATGCGTCCGCGAGCGCTGGTGGTCATGGGCATCATGTTCCTTGTACCTGGGAGAAGCCGGTGACGGGCAACGAGACCCGGAACGTGGTCCGCCCGGCCTGGCTGGTGAACGTCACCGTGCCGCCGTGGTCGGTGACGATCCGGTGCACGATGGACAGGCCGAGCCCGGTGCCCGCGAGCTTGGAAGTGTAGAACGGCTCGAAGATCGGCGCGTCGGGATCGGCGAGCCCGGGGCCGTCGTCGACGACCTCGAGCCACGTGCGGTCGTCGCCCTCGCCGACCCGCACGCCCACGTGGCCGCCCTCGCCGGCGGCCTCCATCGCATTACGCACCAGGTTGAGCAGCACCTGCTTGAGGCGTTCGGGGTCGACCAGCGAGATCACCGGCGGCCCCGCGGCCACGGCCACGTCGACGCCGGAGCGGGTCGCTTCCTCCGAGAGCAGCTGCAGGACGCTCTCGGCCAGCCCGCGCAGCTCGGTGCGCAGGAGCTTGAGCGGCTGCGGCCGCGCGAACTGCAGGAACTCCTCGACCAGGCCGGCCAGCCGCTGGATCTCGCTGGCCACCAGCCCGGCGGCCGAGACGGCGCCTTCGACGTCGGCGCCGCCCGCCTTGGTGAGCCGCCGCTGCGCCAGGGTGAGCTGCAGGTGCGCGGCGTTGAGCGGGTTGCGGATCTCGTGCGCGAGACCGGCAGCGAGCGTCCCCAGGGCGGTCAGGTGTTCGCGCCGGAGCCGCTCGATCTGGCGCACCTGCTCGGACGCGGCCTCGGCGTAGGACTCGAGCATCACCGCGAGCTCGATGTCGATGATCTTGTCCAGCGCGCCCAGGACCCGCCGACGGGTCACCGGGTCGGCCGCGAAGGCCTGCTGCGCGATGTCGCTGAGCGCGCCGCGGACGAGATCCATCGCGCCGAACATGTACCGCTGCGGCAAGGCGATGCGCACGTGCCGCCGCCCGATCCGGGCGCGCCTCTCGAAGTAGGCCTGATCCCATGGCCCGGTCAGCAGGAGCTCGAGCCACTCGACCAGCGTGCCCTTCAAGCGCTCGACCTGCGCGGGCCCCGTGAACACCGCGGCGGCCTCGGGGTGCTCGGCGAGCCGGCCGTAGAACTCCTCGGTGATGCGCCGGAACTCGGGGCGCGCGTGCGGCGCCAGCAGACGCAGCGCGTCGCCGTCCTCGCCGCCGAAGCGGACGTAGGTGATGAGCTCGTCCAAGATATTGCCGCCGGGCATCGGGCGATTATGCCCCGCCCTTCGCACGTGCGACCAGCACCGGGCACGGTGCGGTCCGGGCCAGGCGCTCGGCGACCGAGCCGAGCAGGAAGTGCTTCAAACCGATACGCGCGTGCGTGCCGACGACGAGCAGGTCGGCGCCCAGCTCCAGGGCCACCGCGCACACGGCATCCGCGGGAATGCCCTGGCGGACCAGCACCTCGGTCGCGACTGCGTCACGGCCGGGCTGGTTGATCGCCGCGACCTGCTCCTGCAGAAGTCGCAGCGCCGCGGTCTCGGCCCGGCACGCGATCCCGGTCATCAGCTCGATCTCGCTGGGGCTGTAGCTGTAGCTGCCGAGCAGCTTCGGGCGCGGGTAGGGCGCCTCGGCAACGTGCAGCACGGTGACCGGGACGTCGAGCTGGCGGCCCAGATGCAAGGCCATGCGCAGCGCCGGCTCCGAAGCGTAGGTGAGATCGTTGGCACACAGGATTCTCTTGCTGATCATGGCGTGGCCTCTTTCGTCCTCAGTGGTGGTGCGCATGTGCGAGCAGCGGCCGTGCGGCGATCCAGGCGGCGAGCAGGCACCAGGCCAGGCCGTGCACGCGCGCAGGCAGGCGCGTCGCGACCCCGGCGAGGGCCCGCCGGCCGACGAGCGGCAGCAGCAAGCCCGGCGTCGACGCCGCCGCGAAGGTGAGCATGACGAGGGCGCCGACCACGACGTTCGCGCTGCCCGCCGCCAGCGCCCAGGCCGGCAGCAGCATGCCGCAGGGCAGGATGCCGGTGACCAGCCCGAGGGCGCCAGCGCGGCGCGGTACGAGCGCGAGCAAGCGCGTGAACAGCGAAGGGCGCGGCGGGCGCGCCTGCAGCGCCAGCAGCTGCGGCGCGGGCCGCGGACGCGCGCCGCGCAGCAAGACCACGCCGCGCCACGCCGCCGCGCCGGCCACGGCGACCACCGCGATCCACTGGGCGGTGTCCACCGGCAGCTTGCAGAGCGCGTGCGCACCCAGCACGCCCATCAGGGCCCCGACCGCGGCGTACGAGACGAAGCGGCCGGTCAGGTACGCGCCCGCCGCGCGCGCGTCGGCGCGCCCGCCGCGGGTCGCCGCGGCGACCGCGAGCGGACCACACATGGCGGCGCAGTGAAGGCTGCCCAGGAACCCCGCCGCCGCCGCGGCAGCCAGCGCGGTGCTCGGATCCAGGCTCACGGCTGCGCGGGCCGGGGCGCGGTGTCGCGCACGGTCAACACCGCGCACGGCGCCTTACGCACGACCTTCTCGGCCACCGAGCCGAGCAGCGCGTGCGCCAGGCCGGTGCGTCCGTGGGTGCCCATGACGATGAGGTCGTGGCCCTGCTCGGCGGCGGTACGCACGATCTCGGCGAACGGCGGGCCCTCGGCGACCACGACCTCGACGGCGGGCGCGCCCAGCTCCAGCGCGCGCGCCTTCGTGGCGTTCATCGCCTGCTGGGTCTTGTCGAGCAGCTCGGCCACGGTCTCCGGGCTGGCGAGCACGTAGCCCTCGGGCAGCGGGTAGGTCGGGATCGCGTACGCGTGCAGCAGCGTCAGCGGCGCCGCAAAGCTGCGGGCGAGCTCGCAAGCGACCTCCAGCGCTCGGCTCGAGTACTTCGAGAAATCGACGGGGACCAGGATCTTCTTGAACGGGGCCATGGGCGAGCTCTCCTGGCCCGAGCAAGTGCAGCCGGCAGGCCAGCGCGAGGGGCAGGTTTCACCCGATTCGTGAGCGGCCACGCGCAGGACTTGCGTGGCGGGTCGCGGAGCGCGCAATTCCTGCGCATCGCTCGTCGGGGCGCCCTTTGCTGCTCCCTGGCACGCCCGATGCTCCTCCTGGACGCATGGAAGCCAAGCGGTGCCAGTTCCACAACGTCACCGAATACCTCGCGTGGGACCACGACGCGCAGGAGGACCTGCTCCTCGAGACTCGCGACGCGGCTGACCGCGGCGACCTCGCCTCCGCCAGCTCGCGCTACGACGCCTACGAGCGCGGCTTGCAGCGCCACATGCGCCTGGAGGAGCGCATCCTGTTTCCCCTGATCGAGGCGGTCGTGCCGTCGGTGGCGGGCGTGGTGCTCGACATGCGGCAGGAGCACGGCGTGGTTCGGCGCCGCCTCGAGGCGATGCGCAAGGCGCTGATCGCGGGCGACCTGGACGACTTTCGGCGCTCCTACGAGGCACTCGGCTGGGTGCTGCTCGCGCACGAGGCGCGCGAGGAGAAGCTGCTCTACCCGGTCCTCGATCGGTCGCTCTCGCCCGAGCAGCGGGCCGACCTCGCGGCGCGGCTCGCCCACGAAGTCTGATCGCGCGCAGCGGGTGCGTGGCGGCCCACGAGCACCTCGAGCGCCACCAGCGCGCGAGTCAGGGCGTCACGCCGCCGGGGCGCACCGGCCGACCGCGGCCGCTGAACGGATGACAGCCGCTGCAGAACGCGGCACCCGGCTCGTGATCACGCATGTCGGTGTGGCAGCGCAGGCAGCTCGCGCGATCGCGCCCCGGCTCGGCCAGGTGCGCGCCGTGGCAGTCGGCGCACTTCTCGTGGCCCTTGCCCTGGTGCAGGTTGGGCAGGGCGCGGCGGTGGTGGCAGTCGAGGCACGCCGGCGGCGTGGCCACCCCGCCCGGCCCGTGCGCACGGTGGCAAGTGGCGCAACCGTCGGCCTGGCACGTCTGGCAGGTGTCGTGGCCGCCGCGCAGCGCGGTGGCGGGCACGATCGGGCGCTCGCGATCGTGGCAGCGCTGGCAGCGCGCCGACGCGTCGATCGACTGATCGTGCGCCTCGTGGCAGTCCAGGCAGGTGGTCGCGCCGGCGACGACGCGGCGGCCGTGCTGGATCGTGCCGATCTCGTCGGCGGCGTGGCAGTCCTGGCAGGAACGCGGCAGCAGCGACGGCTGCTGGTGGGGGCGATGGCAGCTCGCGCAGTCCTGGTCGAAGTGGGCGATCGCGGGGCCCGCGGGATCGACGTGGCAGCGCGCGCACGCCCACGGCTTGATGCCCGGGTCGCCGCCGAAGTCGTGGCACGAGAAGCAGTCGGTCGCGGCGCGCGAGCGGCCGGCCAGCAGGCGCGGCCGGCCGAGCTTGCGCCAGACCGTGGGACCTGCTCCCGGCCGGGCGCGCCGGCGCATCAGTGGGCCGCGGCCGCGGGTCGACCGAAGTAGGGCGCCGGCGGTGGCGTGGGCGCGGCGCGCAACCGCCGCAGGACCTCGTCCACGCCGGTGCTGCCCAGGATCGCCTCGCAGTCGGCGTAGGCACCGGTCGTGCCTTCCTCGATCTGGTTGTGCAGCTCGAGGATGGCGACGATCTGCCCGACCCGCTCGGGCGTCGGTCTGGGCACGAGCAGCGAGGCCAGGCGACCGTGGTCCTCGCGCAGACGGCGCGCCCAGCGGAACGCCACGCCACCGCGGGCACGCCGGGCCGCGGGGAACAGGATGCGCTCCTCCATGCCAATGTGCTTGAGCAGCCCGGTGCGAAACTCCCAGAACGCAGGGGCGTCGATGGTGTCCGGACGCCCGGTGGCGCGGGCGAGCAGCGCGTCGAGGCGCCCGTGGTCGAGCCCGAGAAGCTCCTCGATGCGTCCGCTCATGACGTCATCCACAGCACGCGCCGTGCCACGCGGCGCCGCCACCAAGCGGCACAAAGGCGGCCTCCGACGATGTATGGGGCGCACAGACTGCGTTGCGCAGGCAGCGCCACGCAAGGATTGCGCGGCTCGCTGGCGCACGGCCCGGCTCACACCGTGACGACGAGGATTGCGACGGTCGCGGCGAGCGCCACGGTCTCGAGCAGGCCGACCAGCGCGGCGCGCGCAGGCCTGGCCTCGACCGGATGCGCCGCGCGGACGGCGTGCGCGAAGGTCTGCAGCCCGCGCGGCAGCAGCGCGAGCGCCGCCGCGGGTAGCCCCAGCGCCACGACCGCGGCGAGGGCGACGCCGAGCCCGGCCGTCGCCAGCTCGGCGGCCCGCGCGGCCTCGGCGCGCTCGCGCCGGCGCAGCTGCGTCCGCACCAGCGGGACCGCGAGCGTCGCGTGGGCCGCGAGCACGACCGCCACGCCGAGCGCGTCGCGCAGCGGGCCGCCCGCCGCCAGCACCGCCCAGCCGCTGCTGGCGCCCAGGACCCCCATCGCGACGGCCTCGAAGCGTGCGTCGCGCTGCTTGCGCCAGCGCCGCGCCAGCAACGATCCACCGATGATGGCGACGCCGAGCCCACCGGTGAGCGCGGCGTCGCGGGGTGAGAGCGTGGCGAGCGCGGCGAACTCCGCGAGCGCAAGCAGCCCCAGCCACGGCACGTCCCAGGCAGCCAGGCGCACGCCCGCCGCCACGCGATCGAGCACGCCGCGCGCGAGAAAGGCGACGAACACCACCAACCCGATGGCGAGCGCCTTCGTGGGCAAGGGCGCGATGAGCGTCGCCGCGGCCGCGGCCGCCACCGCGATCAGGTAGCCACCGTGCTCGGCGGGCAGCGACAGCCGCCGCCTCACGGCGCGCGCCGTGACCAGAGGCGCGGCGCGAGGAACACGGCCCACACCGCCGCCGACGCGATCCAGCAGCCGGCCGCGAACACCAGCAAACCGAAGTAGTGCTCGGGCGCACCCTCGGCGCCCACGCGCGCCAGCGCGGCCGCGCCCATGAGCAGCGCGGCGACGCCGACCAGCGCCGGCCGGCCGTCGGCGAGCTCCACCGCGCCGGTGTGCAGCAGGGTGACGTGTGTCGAGACCGCGAACGCCACCAGCGACAGGCCGCCCACGTAGGTCACGTGCAGGAGCTGGACGCGACGGTCGGGCGCGACGGCGGCCGCGAGCAGCCCGAGCGGCACCGACCACAGGGCGAAGCGGAACAGCCAGCGGTGCAGCCCGGTGCGGGTGCCCGCGCGCAGGAGCCCACCCGCCACCACCAGCTCGAGCGCGCAGACGATGGCGCGCAGCAGCAGCCCGAGCCGCGGCGACAGCCACAGCTCGACCGGGAAGCTGGCCGCGAACACCAGGCCGGCGAGCGCGTGCAGCGCGCGTGCGCGCGCGGTGCGTCCGCGCGGTGCATCGTCGGGCAACGAGCCATGGGCCAGGATGGGCGCCAGCATGGGTGCGAGCGCCAGCAGCAGGCCGAGCATGAGCCCTTGCTGCGCGAGCTGGCGACCGAGCAGGAACGCCCACGGGCCCGCCGCCTCGAGATCGAAGGCGATCAGCATCCCGGCGCCGAGGCTGCCCAGGGCGACCGACATCGGCACCAGCACGAAGGATGGCGGCATCGGCCGGGCTGCATCAGCGTTCGCGCGCCGGAACGCGCGCACCACGTACTGCCCGAGCGTCGCGAGGACGATCAGGAAGGCGAGCTCGGCGCCCAGCAGCGAGCCCCGGTGCACCGCGAACGGCACCGCGATCAGGGCCGCGGCCAGCACGCCCAGCTCGACGACCGACAGCGGCGCAGACTTTGCGCGGCGCGGCAGCATGGTGCCGAGGAAGCCGACCGCGAGTGCGACCAGGAACGCCTGCGTCATGGTGAGCGAGTGGGTCAGCCCGGGCCACGCGTGCAGGTACCCGCGCCCGAAGAGGATCCAGGGAAACATGCCAGCCACGCCGAGCGCGAGGCCGAGCGGAAAGAAGACACGAAACGGCTCCCGACGCCACTGGATCATGGCTCCCTGCCCTGCACTTCACTGGCCAGGCGGGCGGAGACCGCCGCGTTGCTGCCGCTGCTCATGGCTGCGGACCCAGGAACGGCGCCTGAGCAGCGAAGCTCGCACCGGGTGCGCCGGGTGCGCCGATCACGACGACGCGCACGTGCACCGAGAAGCCGCCGCGCCAGGTCCTCCGCGGCACGCTCACGAACAGCGGCACGCGCGCCTGCGCGAGCGAGTCGAGCGTGACCTCCGCGAGCGGCATGACCAGCTCGGCGTCCGTGCCCGCCGGCACCGACGCCTCGAGCCGGAAGGTCGTGCGCGCGGTGCGCTTGTTGACCAGGTGCAGCTCGTAGGAGTTGCGGATGCGCTCACCGTCCAGCGCGAAGGGCGCGCCGGGCAGGCGCAGCAGGTTGGCCTCGACCTCGGTGCGCTTGCCGAACGCGAAGGTGGCGACGCCCGCGCCGAGCAGGAGCAGCGCGGTGTACAGCAGCACGCGCGCGCGCAGGATCTTCGTCGGCTTGCCAGCGAGCCCGTTCTGCGAGTCGTAGCGGATCAGCCCGCGCGGCCGTGCGAGCTTGTTCATGACCTCGTCGCAGGCGTCGATGCAGGCGGTGCAGGCGATGCAGTCCAGCTGCAGCCCGTTCCTGATGTCGATGCCGGTCGGGCACACGACCACGCAGCGCTTGCAGTCGACGCAGTCCCCGTGGCCCGCCTGCGTGGCCTTGCCGCGCGGCTCACCACGCCGGGCGTCGTAGCCGACGACCAGCGAGTGGTCGTCGAGCAGCACCGACTGCAGCCGGCCGTAGGGGCAGACCGCGACGCAGAACTGCTCGCGGAACCAGGCGAAGTTCGCGTACAGCACGCCGGTCAGCACGAACGCCGTCGCGAACGCGCCGGGGTGCGCGCCCGGATCCGCGCGGACCATCTCGAGGAGCGCGGGCAGCGACACGAAGTAGCTCAGGAACACATGCGCGAGCAGCGCCGAGACGACGAGGTAGAGCGCGTGCACCGCGAGCTTGCGCGCGAGCTTGCCGACCGTCCACGGCCCGGCGTTCCTGCGCAGGCGCGGCTCGCGCGGGCCCTCGATCCAGCGCTCGACACGCCGGTAGATGCCCTCCAGGAAGACCGTCTGTGGACACGCCCAGCCGCACCAGACCCGGCCCGCCAGCGCGGTCAGGTAGACCAGCCCGAAGGCGCCGCCGGTGAGCAGGAAGGTCATCAGCCAGAAGTCCTGGGCGTTGAAGGTCGCCCCGAACAGATAGAACCGCCGCGTGGCCACGTCGAGGAAGACCGCCGGGTGGCCGCCGATCGGGATCCACGGCAGCGCGAGGTAGACGCCGATCAGCACGGCGAACACCAGGTTGCGGGCGCGCGCGAAGCGGCCGCGCACATCGGCCGGATGCACGGCGTTGCGCTTGCCGTCGGGGCGCAGCGAGCTGCGCAGCTGCACGAGCTGGTCGCTCATGGCCCGGCCGTCCTTGCCACCGGCGCTACGACCCGCCCGGCACGCGCGCGATCTTCTCGCCCTGCGGGGCCTTCCCGGGCAGGTTGGTGCCGACCATGGTCAGCAAGTAGGCGCTGACCGCGCGCACCTTCTCCTCGCCGAGCTGCGGCCCCCACGCCAGCATGCCCTTGTCGATGACGCCCTCGCGCACCGTCTTCAGGATCGCGGTCGGCGCGCTGCCGTGCAGCCAGAACTCGTCGGTCAGGTTGGGGCCGATCAGGCCCGACCCATTGGCCGCGTGGCAGGCCACGCACACCGTGGCGAAGACCTTGGCGCCCGCGCCCACGATCGCCGGGTTGTGCGACATCTCGAGCAGCTTCTCGTCGGTGACCTCGCCCATGGCCATCACCTTGGCGACCTCGGCCCGGCGCGCCGCCACGCGCTCCTGCTGGTAGGCCTGCAGCGGCGACAGGCCCACGCCGTACGCCTGGTAGTAGATCCAGTAGCCGACCGCGAAGACGCAGGCGCCGTAGAGCGTGTACAGCCACCAGCGCGGCAGCTGGTTGTCGTGCTCGACGATGCCGTCGTAGACGTGGACGACCTGGCCGTTCTCGACGCGCTCCTCACTCATGGCACACCTCCGCGTCGTCGCCGAGCGGCAGGCGGGCCAGCTGCTCGCGCATCGCGGCGGGCTTGCGCCACGCGCGCGCGGCGGCGCCCGCGAAGACCAGCATGAAGATCACCAGCCCCAAGAGCGGGTAGAGCAATAGCGGGCTGTCGTGGAACAGCTCTCCGAACATCAGTTTCCTCCTGCCGGCGCGGGGCCGGGGCTGGTGGTGGCGAGCGGACCCGCGCCCTCGGCGGGATCCGCGGCGTCGTCGGGCGCCGGCAGCTGCTTGCCCAGGCTCTGCAGGTACGCGATCACCGCGACGATCTCGGCGTCGGGTGCGATGGTGACCTGCCCCTGGGCGGCCAGGTCGGCCGCGATCACGGCGCCCTGCGCGCGCGCCTCGGTCGCCGCGCCCGCGATGCGCGCGCCGTCGTAGGGCACGCCCACCGCGCGCATGGCCGCCAGCTTGCTGCCGGTGCGCGCAAGATCGACGCGGGCGTCGGTCATGAAGCTGTAGGTCGGCATGTTGGATCCCGGCGACGTCGAGCGCGGATCCCGCATGTGGTAGTAGTGCCAGAGGTTCGGGTACTTCCCGCCCAGGCGCGCCAGATCCGGGCCGGTGCGCTTGGAGCCCCACTGGAACGGGTGGTCATAGATCGAGTCGCCGAGCTGCGAGCGCTCGCCGTAGCGGGTGGTCTCGAAGGCCATCGGCCGGATCATCTGCGAGTGGCAGGTGTAGCAGCCCTCGCGCAGGTAGATGTCGCGGCCCTCGAGCTCGAGCGGGGTGTACGGGTGCGTCGTCGCGGTCTTCAGATCGGTGCGCTGCACGACCAGCGACGGCACGATCTCGGCGATGCCGCCGATGAGCACCGCGATCACCGAGAACGCCGTGAACAGGAGCGGCCGGCCCTCGAGCACGCGGTGCCAGCGCGGCCCCGGGCCACCCGAGGTGAGCAAGAGCCCCATGGTGCCGAACACCGCCAGCGCCGCGGCCATGAGCACGAGCGGCACGTGCGCGGAGTCCGCCGCGAAGAAGATGGTCGCCAGGATCACCAGCACCAGCGTGATCAGCACCACCGGCCGACCCAGCACGACCTGCCGCCAGGGCAGCTCGTCGGCGTCACGCTGGAGCGGCACCACGAACGCCTCACCGTCGGTGGCCTGGCCCGAGCGTGCGGTGCGCCAGAGGTTATAGGCCATCAGGATCATGCCCACGAGGTACATGCAGCCGCCGATCATGCGGACGATGTACATGGGCCGGATCGAGATCAGCGTCTCGACGAAGTTGGGGTAGCTGAGCGCGCCGCTCTCGGTGGTGGCGCGCAGCATCAGCCCCTGGGTCACGCCGCTGACCCACATGGCGATCACGTAGAGCAGGATGCCGAACGTGCCCAGGTAGAAGTGCGCGTTGGCCAGGCTCTTCGAGTACAGCTTGGTGCCGAAGAGGCGCGGCACCAGCCAGTAGAACATGCCCGCGGCCATGAAGCCGTTCCAGCCCAGCGCGCCCGCGTGCACGTGCGCGACGATCCAGTCGGTGTAGTGGGCCAGGCTCGAGACGCTCTTGATGGACAGGAGCGGCCCCTCGAACGTGGCCATGCCGTAGAAGGTCAGCGCGGCGACGAAGAACTTCAGCACCGGATCCTGGCGCACCCGATCCCAGGCGCCGCGCAGCGTGAGCAGGCCGTTCAGCATGCCGCCCCAACTGGGCGCCCACAGCATCAGCGAGAACACCATGCCCAGCGTCTGCGCCCAGTCGGGCAGCGCGGTGTAGAGCAGGTGGTGCGGACCGGCCCAGATGTAGACGAAGATGAGCGCCCAGAAGTGGATGATCGACAGCCGGTACGAGTACACCGGGCGATCGGCGGCCTTGGGCAGGTAGTAGTACATGATGCCCAGCACCGGCGTGGTCAGGAAGAAGGCGACCGCGTTGTGCCCGTACCACCACTGCACGAGCGCGTCCTGCGCGCCGCCGTAGACCGAGTAGCTCTTCGTTGCGGAGATGGGCAGCGAGAGAGCGTTGACCACGTGGAGGATCGCAACGGTCACGATGGTCGCGATGTAGAACCACAGCGCGACGTACAGGTGCTTCTCGCGGCGACGCGCCAGCGTCCAGAAGAAGTTGACGGCGAACGCGACCCAGACGACGACGACGACGATGTCGATCGGCCACTCGAGCTCAGCGTACTCCTTCGACTGCGTCATGCCGAGGGGCAGCGTGATCGCCGCGGCGACGATGATCGCCTGCCAGCCCCAGAAGTGAATGCTCGACAACCGGCCGAGCGGACGTGCCTTGAGCAGCCGCTGCGACGAGTAGTAGACCGCCGCGAAGATGCCGTTCCCGGCGAACGCGAAGAT
>JBKJOI010000996.1:0-5577 GCA_046595695.1 Haliangiales bacterium
CCACCAACCTGGCGCTGGCGATGAACGCGCGCGGCGGCCCGGCCATCGTGCTCGCGTCGGTGGCCTTCGATGCCGGCATCATCGACGGCGCCTTCTACGTGCACCTGGTGATCCTCGCGGTCGTGACCTCGTCCATGGCCGGCGCCTGGCTGCAGCACACGATCCGGCGCGGACGACCGCTCCGCTGATATAGTGGGCACGTGCCCCGCGGTCTGCAGTTATCCGCGGCGCTTCTGGCTTCGGCCGTCGTCGCCTGCTCCTTGGAAGTGAACTTCGCCGGCTCGCGCTACGCGTGTCCCGACGGCGAGTGTCCTTCGGGCTACGAGTGTCGCGCCGGCTTCTGCGAGCCGCTGGTGGACGGTCCGGATGCGGCGAACGACGGGCCCGAGGCCGTGGACGCCGGCATCGACGCCGAGTTTCCCGTGGACAGCGGGCCCGACGCGCAGGTGCCGTGCGCGGCCGCCGGCGGCGCGGTCGTCGACCCGACGAGCGGCTACTGCTACACGCTGCACCTGGACGGGAGCAGCTGGGTGAACGCGCGCACGGCCTGCGCGGCGCTCGTGCCGACCGCGCACCTGGTCGTGATCACCGACACGTTCGAGAACGTGGTGGTCGCGTCGTTGGACATGCCCGGCGACGGCCTCGACGCCTGGATGGGTGCCAGCGATCTGGCCGCCGAGGGCAACTTCGTGTGGGTCGACGCCACGCCCTTCGTGTTCGACAACTGGCGCGCCGGCGAGCCCAATAACGGCGGCGCCGACATGATCCAGGAGGATTGCGCAGTCATGGAGCTCGATCTGGGCGGCTCCTGGGACGACCGCTCGTGCACGAGCCTGCGGCCGTACCTGTGCGAGCGCCCGTGACGGGGCGATCGATCTGCGAACGCGAATAGTCGGCGAACACGAACAATACCGTCGGACGCGCAGATGGCTGCGGTTCGCGTGTGATTCCGCGGCCTCGCCCGCGCGATACCGGTCCATGCGGTTTACTCGCGTCGGATTCGGGCGCAAGGTGTCACCTTGCACAATTTCTCATCGACTCAGGAGGGCTCCATGCGGGTTCGACGAACCACTCGTACGCTCGTCGTCACGAGCGTGGCAGTGCTGTCCATATTCGTGGGCGGCTGCAACAAGGACTCGAAGGACTCGGCCAAGGAACTGGGCAAGGCCGCGGATCCCGCCAAGCCCGTCACCGATGCTGAAAAGGACGCGCTCAAGGCGCTCAGCACCACCGATCCGACCGCGCTCGCCGCCAAGGTCGGCGTCGAGCCGGGTGGCGTCGATCGTGGTGACGAGGGCGCCGCGGCGGTGATCACCAGCGCCGACGGCACCGTGCTCGTGCGCCGGCTCGGCGAGGGCGACTTCAGCGAGGCCAAGGCGCAGGCGTCGCTCTACGCCGGCGACCAGATCAAGACCGACAGCGAGAGCACCGCGACGCTCGTGCTGGTCGACGAGACCGTGATCGAGGTCGCAGGCGACAGCGCGATCGCGATCGGTGATCGCGACGCCAGCGCCGATCCCGCCTCCTCGGCGGCGGTGCTGTACGGCGCGGCGCGCTTCTCGGTCAGCCCGCGCGCGCCCGGCGAGGGCCCGTTTTTGGTCTTCACGCCCGGTGGCGTGATCGCGACCAAGGGCACCGTCTACGCGGTCGGCGTGGCCGCCTCGGGTGAGGCGCGCGTCGGCGTCGAGGTCGGCGAGGTTCTCGTCGCGGGCGCGCAGGCGCTCGACAAGACGGTCGCGGTCGTGGGCGGCAAGTCGGTCGAGATCGAGGCGTCGGGCGACGTCGGCGGCAGCGCCGACTTCGCGGCGGATGACTGGGCCGAGTGGCGCATCGCCGCCGAGGCAGACGCCGACGCCAAGGCGCTGGCCGAGATGCACGTGAAGGCGCTCGGTGAGCTGGATGCCAAGCTCGACGCCGCCTACGTCGACTTCAGCGCGCTGGCCGAGAAGTCCATCGAGGTGGATGCCCAGGCCGACGCGCAGGCGAGCGCCGGCGCCACCGCCGAGTACGAGGCGGCCGCGCCCGAGTACGGCGCGACCGTCGAGGCCTCGTACCTCGCGTCGATGAACCTGCAGTACCTGACCTACGCCAACCTCTCGCACGCGTACGTCGTGGAGGAGCTCTACATCCGGCACCCGGTCGAGGTGAAGCCGATCTACCTGAACGCCGAGGCGCAGGTGAACGGCGCTGTGCTGTGGAACAAGAAGTTCAACGTGGTCGTCTACCAGCAGGTGCGGCCGCTGCGCGTGAGCTACTACGCGCACCATCCGGTCGGGCGCGCCAACGCGGTGTTCGTCGGCTACGCGGTGCCCGCGTTCTACGGCAACGTGAAGCTCCGCGCGGTGCCCGCGGCCAGCGTGCGCGCCCATGTGAAGGGCACCTTCTTCGTGCCGCCGCCGCCGGTCTACTCGGTCAAGGTGAAGCGCAAGGTCTGGATCACCGCGCCCGACGCGTCGTGGAAGGGCCGCATCCAGGTGAAGGCCATGCCGGCTCGTGCCGGTGCCGGGTGGAAGGCGCACGGCGGCGCGGGCGGCAAGCTCATGCTCGGCGTCAGGGCGACCGCCCCGCGCATCACCGTGTTCGCCGGCGCCAAGGTGCGCCCCATCAACGCCAGCGTGATCACCGTGCAGGGCAAGCAGTTCGGCGGCGCCGTGCGCGGCCGCGTCGGCGTCAAGGTGAAGGGCGGCGCGGCCATGGGCGCTGACGTCGGCGGCGGCGCGCGCGGCAAGATCGAGGGCGGCGTGGGCACCGGCGTCGAGATCCGCGATCACGGCGCCAAGGCCGGCGTCGAGATCCGCGACCACGGCAAGGCCGGTCTCGACGCCGCCGGCAAGGGCGCCGGCCAGGCCGACGCCGCCATCAAGGGCGGCGTCAAGGGCTCCATCGGCGTCAAGGTCAAGGCCCCCAAGCCCCCGCCGCCCCCCAAGGTGAAGGTCGAGGGCGACGTCAAGGTCAAGGCCAAGGGCGGCATCAAGATCGGCAATTGAGCGCGGCCGCGTAGCGGACGCCGGGCCGCGCAGCGGACCGCAGCCCGCGAAGCGCGATCGCTCCATGCGCGCGGAGCGCGCCATCGAGCGCGTCTCTGGACGCGTCTCCCGCACGCTGCTTCTCCTGCCCTGCTCTCCCAACCACCTCGATCACCAGAGCCTACCCTTCGGTCGCCGGCCGCTCCTCACGGCGGAGCAGTCCGCGGCGCTTCCAGCCCACGCGCATGAGCCAGGTCGCTGGTTCTGCAACCGGCGCCGCCGCGATCCGCGGTGGCGCCGGCGGCGTGGACCAACCGCTGAACCAGCTCGCCGAGGAGCAGGGATCGATGCCGTCTCGAGGCTCGGTGCCCCGATCGGCCATGCCCACCGGGTGCTTCTCGTAGTTCTTGTAGACGTACACGATGGCGTTGCGCACCTCGGTCGGTGTGGCCAGCGCGCGCCCGTGGTACCGATCGGCGAACAGCGAGCCGCGTCGCCGTAGCTTGTTGTTCAAACGCCGGGCCAGCCCCGACGCCAGCCCCTGCACACCCCGTGCGAGCGCCGTCTTGCTGGTCGCTTCCACGATCTGGTGCACGTGGTTCGGCTGGATCGAGAAGTGGACCACCCGAAACGTGCGCCGCCGCGCCTTCTGCCGCGCCCAGCTTGCCGTCGCCGCGCGCCGGAGCCCCGCCCCGATGCTCGCCGCCAGCTTGTGCCCGCGCAGGTTGGGCACGCCCCGCTTGACCCGCAACGTGACATGCACCGGCTGGTTCCCGTCGTGCCACGGCCTCGCTCGGTGTTTGATCCAGGTGCCCCTCCGCGTCGGCTTCCGGCCCGCCCCCGCCCGCTTCCCGCCCCACGTCCTCGGCGCCGGCAGCGCGAGCTCCATCTGTCTCGGCTTTCGCGACATGTTTGGGCATATTAGTTTTCGATGCCGTCGGTGGCAAGCACTTCACGAACGACTCATGCACAGATTCCCGTCGGACGCGTACCCGTGCGCTCACTGCGTCCCCGCGTCTCGCCGCGTCTAGGTGACCTGGTACCCCGCGCGCCAGGCCGCAGCTCCGGATCCACTCATACCCGCCCAGAGCCGCCACCCGTGACCCGGCCCCGACCGCACTGAAGGCACCACCCCTCACCGCCCCGCACAACCGACTGCAGGACGACCCTCGACGCCGCTCTGCTACCAGCCCGCCGCCGCCGCCACCGCCGCAGCAGCAGCCGCCGCCGCCCTCCGCCCTCGCCCCTCCGCTCCCTCCGCCCTCGCCCCTCCGCTCCCTCCGCCGCGCGCGCGCGAACGCCCGCGTTCTCCCTTCTCTTTCCCCCCGGTTCGTCGTAAAAACCACGCGCCTAGGAGGGCTTCCAAGATGCCGCGTCGCAACAAGGTCACCGTCGTCGGAGCAGGGTTCGTCGGCTCCACTTGCGCCCACTGGATCGCGTCGAAGGAGCTGGCCGACGTCGTGCTCGTCGACATCGTCGAGGGCATGCCGCAGGGCAAGGCCCTCGATCTCGCGCAGGCGGGGCCCGTCGAGGGCTTCGACTGCAAGATCGTCGGCTCGAATGGCTACGACGAGACCGCCGGCTCGGACGTGGTCGTCATCACGTCGGGCATCCCGCGCAAGCCGGGCATGTCGCGCGACGACCTCTTGGCCACCAACAAGAAGATCGTGGGCGAGGTCTCGGAGAAGGTCGCGAAGGCGTCGCCCGACGCGATCATCATCATCGTGTCGAACCCGCTCGACGCGATGTGCCACGTGGCGTCGCACTTCTCGAAGTTCCCGCGCGAGCGCGTGATCGGCATGGCCGGCATCCTCGACACCGCCCGCTACAAGACCTTCATCGGCATGGAGCTGGGCGTCTCGGTCGAGGACATCCACGGCATCGTGCTCGGCGGCCACGGCGACACCATGGTGCCGCTGCCCCGTCACACCTCGGTCGCGGGCATCCCCCTCACCGAGCTGCTCTCGCAGGAGCGCATCGACGCCATCGTCAAGCGCACCGCCGGTGGCGGCGCCGAGATCGTGGCCTTCCTCAAGACCGGCTCGGCCTACTACGCGCCCTCGGCGTCGACGGTCGCCATGGTCGAGTCGATCCTCAAGGACAAGAAGCGCGTGCTGCCGTGTGCCGCCCTCTTGAACGGCGAGTACGGCTACAAGGACCTCTTCATCGGCGTGCCGTGCGTGCTCGGCAAGAACGGCGTCGAGAAGGTGATCGAGATGAAGCTCAACGATCACGAGCAGGGCCTGCTCGAAAACTCGGCGAAGGCGGTGCGCGAGCTCGTCGCCGCCCTCAAGCTCGAATAAGGAGCCTCCCAGCTCATGAAGATCCACGAGTACCAAGGCAAGGAAATCCTCAAGAAGTACGGCGTGCCGGTGCCGATCGGTTACCCGGCGTTCTCCGCAGCGGAGGCCGAGGCGCTGGTGCCGCGCGTGCTCCAGGAGTCGGGCAGCCCGGTCGTGGTCGTCAAGGCGCAGATCCACGCCGGCGGTCGCGGCAAGGGCGGCGGCGTGAAGTTGGCGAAATCGCCCGCCGAGGCGAAGGAGCTCACCTCCAAGATCCTGGGGATGATGCTGAAGACCCACCAGACGGGCCCCGAGGGGCAGAAGGTCCG
>JBKJOI010000853.1:0-10004 GCA_046595695.1 Haliangiales bacterium
GCCCCAGATCGGGCTCGACGCCTGGTTCTTCGAGGGCGTCGCGACCTACTACGAGTCGTTCTTCCAGCCCGGCACCGGGCGCATGAGCTGGCCCATGTGGCGCGGTTTCTTCCACGCCGGCGTCGCCGGCCACCGCGTGCGCGGCGGCGATCTGTCGGAGCACGACCGCGCCTTCCATTTCGGCGGCCACTACCTGTACGGCAGCCACTTCATCGAGTTCCTGATCGAGCGCCACGGCGAGCACAAGCTCTGGCAGCTCATCGCCGAGCAGGGTGACTCGTGGGTGTTCTTCCTGTTCGTGAGCCACCGCTTCTACAGCGTCTATGGGCGCTCCCTGTCCACGCTCGTCGACGACTTCGCCGACTGGACGGCCCGGAAGTACCCGGTGGTGGCGCGACCCGCGGCGCAGCACCGGCTGCGCGAGCTGGGCGGCGACGCACGCTACGCCCGCTCCCCGGGCGGGCGCGAGGCGTTCGTGGTCGCCGATGTGGATCGGCAGGCCGAGCTGTGGATCGTCGACGCGAACGGGCGACGCGAGCGCACGCGTCGGCTGAACCAGCTCCTGCCGTGGCGCGAGCTCGCGAACGCCGATCCGGTGTTCACGAGCGGCCTGTCGTTCACCGCGGACGGCGCGCACGTCTTCTTCGCGGTCGTCGATACCGGCCTGGTCGAGCAGGAGGTGCGCCTGGTGCGCTACGACGTCGCCGAGGATCGGCTCACGATCGTGCGCGAGCGCCTGGGCGGGCCGGGCGGGGCGGTCAGCCCGGACGGCCGCGTGTTCTGGTTCGCGCTCGCCGACGGCGACCGTCACCACCTGGCCGAGCTCGAGCTGCAGAGCGGCGAGGTGCGCGTGCTGCTGTCGTCCGGGCCGCGCCAGTACGTGAGCGCGGCGCGACCCTCGCCCGACGGCGCGCGGCTCGCGGTGAGCCTGTTCGACGGCCAGCGCTGGACGGTGTGGATCGTCGACGCAGCCAGCGGAAAACGACTTGCCGAGGTGCCTGCCGCGGCGGGCGCGAGCGGCGCGCTCGGTGCGCTCGCCGACGCGTCATGGGCGGACGCTCACCGCGTCGTCTACCTGGGCGAAGGGCCGGACCGGAAGTTCCAGGTGCTGGTCCACGACGTCGACGCGCCGGGCGCGGCGCCCGTGCAGGTGACGCAGGCGCCCTACCTGGCGTTCGCGCCGCAGGCGGCGGGCGAACGCGTTCGCTTCCTGAACCGGGACGGCTGGAGCTGGACGCTGGACGAGGCACCGCTGCCCGCCGCGGTGGTCGTCGCGCCGGCCGCGGCGCCCGAGCCCGCGACCCGCGCCGAGCCCGCCGACCCCGCGGCCCCCGCGGCCCCCGCCGAGCCCGCGGCCCCCGCGGCTCCGGCCGAAGGCGAGCCGTACCTGCTCGACGCGCTGCCTCCGGCCGCCGCGGCGACACCCGCTGCGCCCGCGCCCGCGCCCGCGCCCGCGACGCCCGTCGCAGCCGTGCCGATCACCGCGCCGCTGCGCATCGTCTCCGACGAGCCGTACTCCTCGTTCGATCACCTCTTCTACCCGCAGCTCCGCTCCATCGTGTTCGGCGCCACCACTGACTACCTCCAGTACGGCCTGTCCATCGGCGGCGGCGATCGGCTCGGCTTCCACCGCTGGGCGCTCACCGGCCTCTACCAGCCCGACACCGACATCTACTCGGGCACGTTCCAGTACCTGAACGCGCAGCTCGCGCCGTGGACGCTCGCGCTCGCCGGCTCCGACCTGCGCTGGCAGGAGAAGATCGACGGTCCGGGCACGATGCGCATCGACTACGAGCACCGGCAGCGCGACGCCGCGGTGCTCGCCGGCCGGGCCTGGGGCGGCCTCGAGCTGGCCCTGGGCGCGCGCTTCACCGAGGACCGCCAGCCCGACGCCGGCAACGCCGCGCTGCACGAGCGCCGCCTCGCCGGGGGCACGCTCGCGCTCGGCTACACCGCCATCGACGGCACGCGCCACGCGGGCGCCCAGCGGCTCCTCGCCCCGCGCGCCCACGGTGCCTTCTATCCGGACGGTCTGGGCACGCTGGGCGGCGACCTGGCCGACGCGCGCGTCGAGCTGCGCGTACGCTTCCCGCCACCGGTGCTGCGCCTGCACACCTTCGAGCTGCGCGGCCGCGGCCGTGCCCTGCTCGGCGACGGCGCCGAGAACGGTGGCTTCCTGCAGGTCGGCGGCGCCTCCGCGATCGTGCCGCTCAGCTCCGCGGTCGCCCTCGATCCCGATCCCGAATTCCGCGCGCCCCTGGCGCTGCCGCCGGCGATCGCGTTCTACGAGCCGCTGCGCGGCTTCGAGGACCTCGCGCTCACGCTGGATCGCGTCGCCATCGTGGACGCTTCGTACGCCTACCCGATCATCTTCGACTACGGCTTCGCGAGCTCGCTCTACGTGCTGCCCGCGTTCTTCGTGCGCGAGCTCGACCTCGAGGTCTTCGCCTCGGGCGCGAGCGACTTCCGCGCGCCCTCGGCGGAGGCCACCATGGCCGGCCTCGATCGTTACCACGCCGCCACCGGCGCCGCCGTCACGCTGCGCACGGTCTTCTGGCGCATACCGCTCGACCTCCGCTACCAGATCGCGCGCCGCCTGACCGATGATCGTGGGCTCGTGCAGGAATTTGGGCTGCTCCTGTCGTTCTGACCCTGTGATAGCCTTTTCGTCCGGGGGTAAGACGATGGTCTCAGGTCGTTTCAACGCACTGGTGTGCCTGTGCGTCGTGGCCGCATGTGGCAGTGACGCCGTTCCTGCCGCGACAGCGACGCAGCCGCCGGGCGAGCTGATCGGCCGCATCGAGGTCGCGGCCGACGTGCCGCTGGGCACCTGCCAGGTGCTGCTCGAGGGCACGCCGCTGGGCGCGCGCTGCGACGCCAGCGGTCAGTTCGACATCAAGAACGTCCCGCCCGGCCGGTGGGACCTGCGCATCGTCCCCGATCCCGACGGCAACGGCTTGCCCGGCCGGCGCGTCGCCGCCGCCGCCAACCCCGGCTTCGTCACCGACATCGGCGCGCTGCGCCTGGCGCCCGCGGGCGCGGTCGGCGGCCACATCTTGAGCGCGACGGGCGCGCCGCCCTTCGCGGTGATCTCGGTGCCCGCGTACGGCGTGGTCACCGCGCCCAACGCCAACGGCGGCTATCTCTTGACCGGCGTGCCGCCCGGCGTGCACGAGGTCGTGCTCACCACCGAGGACGGCGTGGCCGTGCGCGCCAACGTCACCGTACTGCCCTCGCGCACCACGATCGGCATCGACTTCGATCTGTCGGCGCTCGCGCCGGTGACCACGCAGCTCTCGGGCAGCGCGCAGAAGCTCGTCCGCGCCGCCGACGGCAACCCGGTGGCCGCGGCCGATCTGTCGGGCATGACCGTGGAGCTCGTCGAGGTCCTGGACGGCCAGGTGATCGCGAGCGCGACCACCGACGCGAGCGGACGCTGGAACCTCTCGGCCAAGGGCGGCTCCTACCAGCTGCGGCTCCGGGACGGCGAGAGCGCGCTGCGCGCGGTCGTGCCCTACGTGCTGCTCTACAGCACGCAGGCGGTCGAGCTGCCACAGGAGCTCACCATCCCGCCCGACGACGTCGATCTCGACGGTGACGGCGCCCAGGCCGAGGTCGACACCGACGACGACGGCGACGGCACCATCGACAGCGCGGACGCCTTCCCGCTCGATCCCGCCGAGACCACCGACGTCGACAGCGACGGCGTCGGCGACCACGCCGATCTGCGCACCACCGGCGAGACCGTCGACACCCACGAACCGACGCCCGACTCGGACGGCGACGGCAAGCTCGACTTCGAGGACAACTGCGCCGGCGACGCCAACCCCGATCAGCTCGACGCCGATGACGACGACGTGGGCAGCGCCTGCGACAACTGCCCGTTCGTCGCCAACCCCGAGCAGACCGACTCGCTCGACAACGGCGAGGGCGACGCGTGCCGCACGTGCATCAACGGCACCGAGTGCACGCCGGCCAACCCGTGTGAGGTCGGGTTCCTGACCTGCACCGCGGGCGGCGCGCTGTGCGCGACCACCGGCGTCGATCTGCCCAACGGCGATCCGTGCGGCCCCGACATGTACTGCTCGGCGGGCGTGTGCAGCGCGTGCGTCGCCGGCGACACCTGTGCGCTCGCGGCCAACCCGTGCGTGCAGGGCGTGATCGAGTGCTCGACCGGCGTGCCCGCGTGCGCGCCCACCGCGGTGAACGTCGCCAACGGCGCGTTGTGCGGCGCCAACCAGGTGTGCTCGGACGGCGCCTGCGTCGCCTGCACCGGTGGCACCACCTGCACCCCCGCCGCCGCGCTGTGCCACGTCGGCGCCGTCGACTGCTCGACCGGCGGTCCGGTCTGCACCGACACCGCGGCCAGCGCGCCCGACGGGCAGTCGTGCGGCACCAACCTGTTCTGCAACGGCGGCGCCTGCCAGGCCTGCCCGCAGGGCGACTCCTGCACGCCCGCCAACGTGTGCCACGCCGGCCACATCGTGTGCTCGACCGGCGCGGCGGTGTGCGTCGACGACGGCGGCGCGGCCAACAACGGCACCGCGTGCGGCGGCGCCGGCCAGTTCTGCGAGGCGGGCACGTGCACCACGCTCGCCGACTCGCTGGTCGTGCAGTCGGGCGGCGGGCAGATCGGCAACACCGGCGCGCAGCTCGGCGTCGTCACGCTGAAGCTGTCGAACGGTGGCGGTCAGCCCATTCCCGGGCGTACGGTCACCTTCAGCGCGCCGCCGGGCGGCGTGGTCACGCCGGCGACCGCGGTGTCGAGCGCGACCGGGCTGGTGCAGTTCACGCCGCGGCTGCCCACCAGCGCGGGCACATTCAGCTACGGCGCCAGCACCTCGGGTGCGCCGCCGGTCACCATCAGCGCGACCGCGGTGACGCCGTCGCCGGGCACCGTCGGCACCGTCGGCAACATCGATCACACCGCCAGCGGCGGTGAGGGCCTGGGCGGCCCGGCCATCGCCGCGCACTTCAACGACCCGCAGGGCCTGGCGCTCGCGCCCGACGGCACCCTCTACTTCATCGATCAGAATGTGAACAAGGTGAAGAAGATCGCGCCCGACGGCACGCTCACGCTGGTCGCGGGCACGGGCACGAACGGCACCACCGGCGATCTGGGCCCGGCCACCGCGGCGACGCTCAGCCAGCCACGCGATCTCGCGCTCGATCCGGTCGCCAACCTGCTCTACATCGCGGACACGAACAACAACCGGGTGCGCGTGGTCAACCTGTCCACCGGCATCATCAGCCTGTACGCGGGCTCGGGCGCCATGGGCGATCCCTTCGGTGACGGCGGGCCCGCCAGCGCCGCGAACCTGAGCGTGCCCAGCCGGCTCGTCCTCGACGCCAATCGCAACCTCTACATCGCCGACGACGGCCACGATCGCATCCGCAAGGTCGACCGCGCCAGCAACGTGATCTCGACGCTGGTGATCCCCAGCTCGTGCTCGCTGTCGGTCGAGGTGGGCCTGGGCGCGTGCTCGGGCTCGGCGCCGTGCGCCATGGCGTTCGACAGCGCGGGCCGGCTGTTCGTCGCCGGCCTGGTCTGCGGTGGCGGCCCGGGCTCGAGCTCGTCCGCGCCCGGCATCCTGCGCGTCGACACCGACGGCAGCGTCCACTACGTCGCCGGCCGCCAGACCGGCATCACCTCCGACGGGGTCTCGGCGCGCGCCGCCGGGCTCGCCTCGATCGAGGAGATCGCCTTCGACGCGGTCGGGAACCTGCTGTTCACCGACTCGGCGAGCGATCGGATCCGCAAGATCGATGGCGCCACCGGCGTCGTGACCACGCTCATGGGTACGGGCACCGCGGGCTCGGCGTCGGAGAACGTCGCTGCGGCCGGTCAGCCGGTGTCCAACCCGATGGCGCTCGTGCTCAACGCCGCCGGCGACCTGTTCTTCAGCGAGACCGGCACCGACTCGATCCGTCGCATCTCGGGCGCCGGCAGCACGCTGGCCACGCCGGTGGCGCTCAGCGTGAACGGCGGCAACAGCCAGGGCACCGAGCTCGCGCGCACGGTGCCGACGCCGCTGTCGGTCAAGGTGCTGTCGGGCGCAGCGCCGATCGTCGGCGTCACCACCGAGTGGGAGGTCGTCAGTGAGGGCGCGGCCGTGTTCGGCTCGCCCGCGGCGACCAACCCGAGCGGCGTGGCCTCGATCTCGGCGCGCGTGGGCCTGGTCCCCGGGGCCTACCAGCTGCGCGCGCGGCTGCGCGACATCCACGGCGTCGATGTCACCGGCAGCCCGGTGACCATGACGATGACCGCGACCACGCCGGCGACGGGCACGATCTACGCGATCGTGAACACCTCGCACTCGTCGGGGGCCGACGGATTCGGCGGCCCGTCCACCGCGGCCCACATCGGCAGCACGCGCGGCGTGACCGTGACCTCGGACGGCACCATCTACGTCAGCGACAGCTCGCGCGTCTACGAGATCACGCCGGCGGGCTTGCTCACGGTCGTGGCCGGCACCGGCGCCGGCGGCTTCAACGGTGACTTCGGCAGCGCGACCTCGGTGAACCTGTTCAACCCGGCCGGGCTCGCCGTCGACGAGGCGACCGGTACGCTCTACATTGCCGACACCAGCAACAATCGCCTCCGCGGCGTCGATCTGGCCTCCGGCAGCCTGTTCCTGGTCGCAGGCGGCGGCGCCAACATCGGCCCCGGCTTCGGCGACGATGGGCCGGGCACCGCGGCCAACCTGAGCCAGCCGCAGTCGATCACCTTTGATCCCATCGACGGCATGCTCTACGTCGGCGATCCGGGCCACCAGCGCGTGCGGCGCATCAACGTCACCTCGGGCGTGATCGAGAACTTCATGGACGCGGGCAGCTGCGCGGCCGCGGTCACCTTGGCGAGCTGCACCAATACCCGCTGCGCCATCGCGGTCGACACCGCCGGAGTCTACGTCGCGGGTCTCATCTGCGGCACGCTCCCGGGAGGTTCGACCCAGGGCGTGGTCCGCAGGAACCGGAGCGACGGTCAACTGGTGCACATCGTCGGCAAGGCCAGCGGCTCGACCGCCGACAACATCCCGGCCACGACCCGGAGCTTCAGCACGCACCTCCTGGGTGGCGTCACCTCCGATGGCACGAGCCTCTACCTCGCGGTCGAGTCGCTCGACAAGGTCTACGAGGTCAACCTGGCGACCAACCTGCTGACCCCGCTGGCCGGCACCGGCGTCGCGGGCTTCTCCGGTGAGTACGGGCAGGGCGCGGCGGCGCAGATCAGCAGCCCCGACGACGTGTTCGCCCGGAACGGCAACGTGTACCTCACCGATACCGCCAACTCCTGCGTGCGCTTGGTCGAATGACGTGCACGGCGCGGCGCGGCGCGAGTACGCTCGCGCCAGGAACCTCATGCCCATGACGAAGACCCGTACGCCCGGAGCCTGCATCTCCCTCGCCCTCGCCCTCGCCTCCGCGTGCGCGCTCACCGCTTCCTGCGCGCCGATCCATGTCGTGCCGTGGGCCGCCGGCGAGCCCGCCGTGGCGGCCGAGGTCGCCGACACGCCGGTCGTCGTTCCGCTCGACCCGGCGGCCACGTTCGCCGCCCTCGAGGAACGCATGCTGGCGGCCGCCACGATCGAGGTCGCCGTCGAGATCGAGTCGACCGCGCCGTTCGTGTCCACGCTGACCGGCACGCTCAAGCTGTGGACCGGCAACCAGCTCGAGCTGTCGATCGACGGCCAGCTGGGCGGCGAGCCGGTCAAGCTGCGCCTGGCCGCCGCCAGCGGCCACCTCAAGGGCAGCTTCAACGAGACGGTGCCGCCGTTCGACGTGGCCACGCCGATAGCGCTCAACGAGGCGGTGATCGTGGGCCTGCAGGGCATGGGGCTCATGCACAACCTCGCGGTGCTCAAGGGCGGCCTGCCGCCGGATCACTCCGACGGTGGCGTCCGCCAGTGGCTGTCCACCGCGAACCACATCTGGGACACCGGGCGCGACGCGACCCTCTTCGGCCGGCCGGCGCGCGCGCTCGTCTACGACGTCGTCGTCGACGGCAAGGACGCCGCCGACGCGACCCTGTGGCTCGACGCGGAGACCGGCCTGCCGGTGAAGCGCGAGGTGCGCGTGCGCATGGACGAGACGGAGAATGCTCCCGTGATGACCGTGGTCGAGACCTACCTCAAGTTCGCCGTCACACCCTAGCGTCGTCACTCCCGCCCGCGTCGCTCCGCCTTTCTTGCGGCTTCCCGAGATCCGGACGAAAATCGCGCGGCGCGGGGGGACCGCGCGAGAACCAGGAGGGGCCTATGGCAGTGGCAATGGGACGCAAGCTCGTGGCGGAGTCGATCGGTACGTTCTGGCTCACGTTCGGCGGCTGCGGCAGCGTCGTGCTGTGGAAGGCGGGCAGCGCCAGCCTGACGTCGGTCTGCCTGGCGTTCGGCTTCACCGTCGTGACCATGGCGTACGCCATCGGCCACATCTCGGGGTGCCACCTCAACCCGGCGGTGACGCTCGGCCTCGCCGCCGGCGGTCGCTTCCCCTGGAAGGACACCTGGAAGTACGCGCTCGCGCAGATCGCCGGCGGCGTGATCGCGGCGCTCCTGCTCTACGTGATGACCAAGGACCTGTTCGGCGCCGCCGCGCTGGGCGCGAACGACTTCAAGGAGGGCACCCTTGTCGCCGCCGCGCTCTCCGAGTTCATCCTCACGTTCATGTTCCTGTTCGTGATCATGGGTGTCACCTCGAAGAAGGCGACGCCGGCGTTCGCGGGCCTCGCGATCGGTCTGTGCCTCGCGCTCATCCACTTCATCGGCGTGGACGTCACCGGTGTTTCGGTGAACCCGGCGCGCTCGATCGGACCGGCGCTTTTCCAGGGCGGCTCGCCGCTCACGAACATCTGGATGTTCATCTTTGTGCCGCCCATCGGCGGCATGGTCGGCGCGATGACCTACAAGATGCTCGATCCCGAGGGTTAGCCCGGGCTAGCTTGGTCCGCATGGGACGGATCGTCGCCGCGCTGATGGCGCTCCTGTTCATGCTCGCCGCCTACCTGCAGCTCAACGATCCCGACCCGGTCGGCTGGATGGCCATGTACGGCGCGGCTGCGCTGGTCACCGCGCTCTACGCCGCGGGCCGCTGTCCGGCCTGGCTGGCGGGTGTGGTGACCGCGGTCGCACTCGCCTGGTCGACGGTGATCGCGCAGCGGGTGCTGGGCAAGACCACCTTATCGGAGATGCTCACGTCGTGGAAGATGGCGGGCAACAACACCTACGCCGAGCAGGGCCGCGAGCTGGGCGGGCTCTTGTTCGTGGTCGTCGCGTGCGGGCTGATCGCGGTGGTGGTCGCGCGGCGCCGGCGCGGCGCGTAGCGGCGCGCGGCCGTCGCTCCGGAGGCCCGCGCCGGGCGCCCTGTGGCGCTCCCGCGATGACGCGTGCAGCCCGAACCCCTCGGTGCTGGGATCGGCATCGATCGTCGGGGGGAACGCATATGTTGCGGACCGTGCGTGTACCACCGGGGATGGAAAGCGTCTTCGAGCGCGCCGAGGAGCTGGTGGCGCGCTGGTTCGGCGACCGCCGCGACGATCCGTCGCGCGGCACCATCGAGATCCACGGTGAGCGCTACGTGCTGGTGCGCGCGGCCGGGCTCTCGGTTGACTTCTTCGTGCTGGTGCGCAGCCTGTACGGCCCGGGCCGCCAGGCCGAGGCCGACGACTTCGCCTGCCACATCCTCTTCGATCTCGCGCACTCGCTGGGCAAGTCGGACGCGAACGTCTTCCACGCCCGCTTGGGCGTGACCGATCCGCTCGACCGGCTCTCCGCCGGTCCGGTGCAGTTCGCGCACGCCGGCTGGGTGTTCGTCGACATCCTGCCCGAGACAGCGCTCGAGCTGGTCGGCAAGGGCGCCATCCCGGCGCCCGAGCTGCTGATCACGGATCTCATGCTCCCACACATGTCGGGCGACCAGCTCGCGGCCCGCCTGCTCGAGCGGCGGCCCTCGCTGCGCGTGCTGTTCATGTCAGGACGCCCTGGAGCTCGGGGCCGCCTGCGCGTCCT
>JBKJOI010000861.1:0-4298 GCA_046595695.1 Haliangiales bacterium
GTCCATGAAGTCAGAGGCCGGCGCGGCGGCGCCCGGCGCGGCGACGGGCGGCGCCACCTCGACCGGTGCGGGCGACGGGGACGCGGTCGGATCTTCGGCGGGCGGCGTGGGCTCGGCGTCCGGGGCGGGCTCGACCTGGGGGGCGGGCGCAGGCTCTGCCTCGGGAACCGGCACGGGCGCGGGATCGGCGGGCTGCTGCGCGGCGGCGGCGAGCGGCCAGGCCGCCACGCACACGAATACGACGATGCTCTTCACGATCGGGCTTCTCGACACGTTGTCCTCGGGCTTTATGGGGTGGTGACGTCGGCGAGCACGCGGGGCTGCACGATCCACACACTGAAGGAGCCGATGTTCACGGCGCGCAGGGTGCCGACGACGCGCGGCAAGGTCATGCCCACGTAGCCGGCCGGGTCGAAGTCGGAGACCTGACCCTTGGTGATGACGTTGTAGACCTTGCTGCCGCAGCCGTGGCCGACGTCGAGCTTCCACTGCCCGTACATCGTGTAGTTGTCGTCGAGCGGGCAGACCGTGGCGCCGACGACGGCCACGAGCGCGCTCTCGACGCGCTCCAGGTTGATCGGCTCGGCCAGGAGCCACGCCGGGTCGAGCACGGCGGGCGCGGGCACGAGCGCCGGCTGGGCCGCGCCTTCGGTGAGGTTGGTCTGCGGGAAGTTGAACTCGGTCAGCCCGTTGAACTCGCTGACGCCGCCCGAGACGTCGGCCAGGACACTGCCGATGACGATCTCGCGGCCGTCCTCGGCGCGCGGGCGGCCGAACGTGAAGATGAAGCCGTGCCCGTAGGGCGCGGTCGCACCGTCCACGCTGTTCACGTCGGAGACGGTGTAGCCCTGCGCGTAGACGCCGGTCACGACCAGGCGCCCGGTGGCACCGAAGCGCGAGGTCGAGATCTTCACCTGCTTGCCCTCGAGCGGCGAACGCTCGAGCGCGGTGGCGGCGGTCTCGACGGGCGGACGACCCACGTCCTCGAGGTAGGGATCGCGGAACCAGACCTCGGGCGACACGCCGGTGGCGAAGGTGGCGGCCTCGCCGACGACGTCCTCGACCCACACCAGGGTCGGGCCGTAGGCGACGGTGAGCGGCAGGGTCGCCGTGCCCACGCCGTTCACCATGCTGATCTCGAGCAGCGGCACGTGGTCCGCCTGATCGGGCGTGAGCGTGCCCAGGAAGTGGGTGTAGACGTCGAGCTGAGCGGACAGCGTGGTGTCCGGGTTGCCCTCGCGATCGAGCGCGGTGACCTGCACGGTCACGTTGCGATCGGCGTCGCCGAGGCGCATGTCAGGGCTGCCCAGGTCGGCCGGCGCGGTGACCTGCACGCGCAGCGAGCTCACGCCGACGCGGTCGGCCTCGTTCTCGACACAACCGGCGCTGGCGCACGCGAGCGCCGCGGCGACGAGGCTACTGGAAACGCGTGAAGATACGGTTGTCATGCGCTTCCTGACCGACGAGGCACGTGATGGGCCCGTACTTGGTGGTCACCGACTGCGCCTGCGCGTCGGTGGTGTCGATGACCTCGGGGCCGCAGGGCTCGAGGTTGCGGATGAAGTCCTGCAGCGCCGCGCGCAGCGCGATGCCGGTGTTCTGCTTGGAGGTGTTGGCCTTGAGCACCGAGAAGCCCGAGCCGCCGGCGGCGATGTAGTCGTTCACCGCGACGCGGTAGAGGCCCGCCTCGACCAGCTCGACGCAGCCGGCCAGCGGATCGATCGAGCCGTCGTCGGCGCGGCAGGCGTCGCCGATGTAGATGTCCTCGGCGTGCGCGTCCTCGCCGCACACCATGGTGAAGGTGATGCCGGCGACCTGGGCCTGGGTGCGGCAGCCGCGCTCGGACGACTTGCGCGCGATGAAGTCGAGGGTGTCCTTCACCTCGGTGCCGGAGAGGAACATGATCGTGATGCTGTTCTCGAACGGGAACACGTTGAACATGTCCTCGAGCGTGAGCGGGCCCTGCTCGAAGTCGGCGCGGATGCCGAGCGAGTTGGTGATGGAGAAGTCGGCGTCGACGCCGGTGCGCTGCTGCATGGAGCGCGCGACCAGGTTGCCGAGCTGCGAGTCGCCGCCGCTGGGATCGTTGCGGACGATCTTCGACTCGCCCGCCGAGTTCACGTACGCGAAGGTGCCGTCCAGATCGTAGACCTGGTTGAGCAGCACCGAGTAGGGCTGCAGGAGCTCCAGTGTCTGCTTGTCCTCGGGGTGCGGGCACGGGTCGGTGGGCCGCAGGCGCGGGCCACAGCTGACCGGCAGGTTGTCGTAGGAGAACGCGACGATGTGGCTGCGCTTCGCCGGGTCGGCGTTGTCCTCGCCCTTGCGCACCACCAGGTCCATGCGCCCGACGTACTTGGCGAACGCGCCCGAGTGCATGATCACGGTCTGGTTGCCGTAGGCGTCGACGTTGGCGATCTTGGGCGGGTTGAGCACGATGTGCAGGTGGCCGCCGAGGATGAGATCGACGCCGTCGAGCGGCAGCGCCATGTTCTCGTCCGTGACCTCGCTGGCGGCGAGGCCCTCGTCCTCGTCGAGGCCGAGGTGCGAGACCAGGACCACGAGATCGACCGCGGGGCGCAGGAGCGCGACGTAGCGCTCGACCGTCTCGGCGTCGTTCAGCGGGCGCAGGCCGAGCGAGTTGCCGCCCTCGAAGATGCCGGTCATGGACGACCAGTTGGCCATGCCGATGGCGGCGACGGTGATGCCGTCCAGATCGTAGATCTGGTAGGGCTGGATGACCTCGCGCAGCTTGGGCTTGCCGGGCTCGGCGGGGTCGGTGAAGTAGTAGTTCGCGGCCAGCAGCGGGAAGCCGGCGTTGTTGACGATCTGCTCGTAGAGGTTGTTCGAGCCCAGATCGAACTCGTGGTTGCCGACCACCGCGCCGTCGAGCCCGAGCAGCGAGAGCGCGCGGAACTCGGCCTCGCCCTTGAACTGGTTGAACACCGGCGCGCCCTGGAAGCAGTCGCCCGAGTCGAGCCAGAGCGAGCGCGACGCCTTGGCGCGCTCCTGCTTCACGATCCAGCCGATGCGCGCGATGCCGCCGTACGGACCCTCGTTGGGGTTCAGGCCGAAGTCACGGTCGATGCGCAGCGGCACGAAGTCGTAGGGGAACAGGCGCGAGTGGATGTCCGACGTGTGCAGGACGGTGACGCGCACGTCCTGCCCGACCAGGTTGGGTGGATCGCGCTGCACCGTGCACGCCGTGAATCCAGCGAGCGTTGCGGCGCCGAGGGCGGCAAGTGCGACGCGTGACGCGACGCGACATGATTGACCGAAAAGCGACATTCGCGCCGCATAGAAGCAAGGTGGGGCGCGGCGCGCAAGTGAGTTTTTCATGTTAGCGTGCGCGCAATCCAAAATGCGTCGCGCCAAGATCGTCTGCACGCTAGGCCCCGCCACCTCCACTCCAGAGATGATTGGCGGCCTCATCGACGCCGGGATGGACGTCGCCCGGCTCAACTTTTCCCATGGCTCGCACGAGAACATGATGCACCTCGTGCGCGTGGTCCGCTCCGAGGCCGAGAAGCGCGATCGATCGATCGCGATCCTGCAGGACTTGCAGGGACCCAAGATCCGCGTCGGCACCTTCGAGCACGGCCCGGTCGAGCTGATCGTCGGCGCCGAGTTCACCATCACCACCCGCAACGTGCCGGGTAACGTGAACATCGTCTCGACCGTCTACCAGAACCTGGCGCGCGACGTGAGCCCGGGCGACACCATCCTCCTCGACGACGGCTACCTGCACCTGCAGGTGATCGCAGTCGAGGGCGACGACGTGAAGACGCGCGTCGTCACCGGCGGCAAGCTCAAGGACAAGAAGGGCATCAACCTGCCCGGCGTGAAGGTCTCCGCGCCCGCGCTCACCGCGAAGGATCGTGTCGACCTGGCCTTCGGGCTGCGCGCCGGCGTGGACTTCATCGCGCTCTCGTTCGTGCGCAGCGCGTCCGACGTCAAGGAGGCCAAGGCGCTGGCCACGCTCGACCACGGGCGCATCCCGATCATCGCCAAGATCGAGAAGCCCGAGGCCATCGACTGCCTCGAGGACATCATCGACGCCGCCGACGGCATCATGGTGGCGCGCGGCGATCTCGGCGTCGAGATGGGCCCCAAGAAGGTGCCGCTCATCCAGAAGCGCGCCATCGCGCTCACCAACGCCGCCGGCAAGGTGGTCATCACCGCCACCCAGATGCTCGAGTCGATGATCGACAACCCCTGGCCCACCCGCGCCGAGGCGTCCGACGTGGCCAACGCGGTGCTCGACGGGACCGACGCCGTGATGCTCTCGGCCGAGACGGCGA
>JBKJOI010000915.1:0-9093 GCA_046595695.1 Haliangiales bacterium
GTCACGCGCGCCGACGAGACGCGCGCCTCGCTGTTCGACGCGCGCACCGGCGTGCCGCTGCAGCGCTGGGCGTCAGCGACGGGCACGCGCCACGGCGTATTCTTCGCGCCGTCCCTGGGCATCGTCACGCAGCGCCTCGCCGATCACGCCGGACCGTACCCGTGGATGGACCTCGCGGTGCTCGATCGCTGCGGCGAGCCGCGCTGGGAGCTGGCGGCGACGCGCCCGCAGTGGCCCGTGCTGATCACGCAGGGCGACCGCCTGCTCGTGGTCGAGCGCGACGACGTGAGCGGCAGCCCCACGTTCGTGAGCCGCTACGCGCCCGATGGCACGCGCGAGCTGGGCCCGGTCGCGGCCGCGCCGCCGTGGGCCATCGGCGCCGATGGCACCGTCTACGGCCTGCAGTGCGACGCGCCCGGCCACGACGGCCCGTCGCGGCTCATCGCCTACGACGCCGCGATGACCGAAAAGTGGCGGGTCGAGCTGGGCGCCTCGTGCCCGTCGGCGGGCCCGGTGATCGATGCGCAGGGCCGGCTGTACTTCACCTGGTTCATCGACCAGGTGACCGAGCTGGTCGCGGTGCAGACCACCAGCCCCGGGCTCGCGAACACGGCGTGGCCGACCCGGCGGCGTGACGTTCGTGGCACAGCCTGGGTCGAGTAACGACGAAGGCGAACGCTTCAAAGCCGTCCGGCCCGCTGCTAGGATGCGCGCCATGGTGACAAAAAAGCAGGCGGTGAAGAAGCCCGCGCCCGCGAAGAAGAAGGCTGCGGCGGCCCCGAAGAAGAAGGCTGCTCCCGTCGCGAAGAAGAAGCCCGTCGCGAAGAAGAAGCCCGCCGCGAAGTCCACGTCTGCCCCGAAGAAGAAGGCCGCCCCGAAGTCAGCGCGCGACCGTGGCGTCACCGTGGACGCGTACGCCTCCAAGCAGGGCGGCTGGCAGCGCTCGGTGATCGCGAACCTGCGCGAGATCCTGCGCGAGGGCGCGCCCGGCGCGACCGAGGAGATCAAGTGGGGCGTGCCGGTCTACAACTGGAACGGCCCGTTCGCACACATCAAGGCGTTCGCCTCGAGCGTGCTGTTCGGGTTCTGGCGCGGCGCGACGCTGCGTGATCCCAACGGCCTGCTCATCGGCGGCGAGCGCATGAAGCACGTCAAGATCGCCTCACCCGCGCACGTGAACCACGACGCCTTCGTGGCGCTGGTGCGCGAGGCGGTGCGCCTGAACGACGAGCTCGGCGACCCGACCAGGCGCTAGCGCGACCGTGTCGGATCTGTACTTCGGCTACGGATCGAACCTCCACGGCGAGGACTTCGCCGAGTTCTGTCGCGGCCACGGCTACGACGCGCAGGGCCTGTGCGTGCTCGACCGCGCCTGGCTCGCCGATCACGCGATCGCGTTCACCGTCTCTTCGGTGACGCGGCAGGGCGGCGTGCTCGACATCGTGCCGCGCGCGGGTGCGTTCGTGCCCGGCGTGCTGTTCACGATCGATCACGCACGCGAGGGCTGGCGCACCCTCGATCACAAGGAGAGCGCGGGCGAGAAGTACGTGCGCCGCGAGGCCCTCGTCCACGACGAGGCCGGGCGCGCCCACGCGGTGCACACCTACGAGGTGCTCGGCCACCTGCGCCAGCCGTTCGTCGCGCCCGCGGAACGTTACTTACAGATCGTGTGCGACGGGCTGGTTTTTCATGGCCACACCGACGCGCACGTGCGCGCCGCCGCGAAGGGGGCGTACGTGGAGATCGACGTGCCCGAGGCCGTGCGCACGGCGCACCGGCTCCACCGCCACACCTACCCCTGAGGGTCTCCGGCGAAGTCGTTCATCATGTGCCGCAGATTCACACTGACGAACCGAGTGTCGCTTTGCGGACACATGATGAACGACTTTGAAAAACACCCAAACAGGGTGGGCTCCGGGTTAGACCAGGATCGACAGGCAGGTCAGCGCGCCGTCGGCCTTGCGTAGCTCCGAGGTGTCGACGAGGACGACCCGGAAGCCGCCCGCCTCGACGAGCGCCGCCGTCGCGGGCGCGTCGGCCGCGACCAGGGCGGCGCGGCCGTGGACGACCACGTTGGCCGCGTGCGCCTCGGCGGCGGGCACGCGGATCACGCGCACGCCGCCAAAGGTGCCGTCCGGCAGGGTGTCCTCGGCGACCAGCACGGCGTCGTCACCGAGCCCCGAGCATACGGTCTTGAGGTGCAGCACGCCCGGCGGCATCGCCACCGCGACCACGCTGACGCCGTGCGGCTCGAACGCTTCGCGCAAGCGGGCCACCCCGGATGCGTTCGTGCGCTCCGACCTGCCGACGTAGATCGTCTGGCCCAGGAGCAGGCAGTCGCCGCCGTCGAGCGTCGCGGGCGCCTCCATGCGCACGACCTGGCAGCGCGCGGCGAGCGCGGCCGCGACCGCTTCGACCTCGGCGCGGCGCGAGACCGCGCCCGGGCGCGTCAGCACACAGACACCCGCCGCGAAGACCGCGGTGTCCTCGATGAAACAGCAGTCCGGGCAGGCCTCGTCGGGCGCGATCGGCACGACCTGCAGGCCGATCGACGCCAGCGCGACCACGTAGGCGGCGTGCTGCGCGCGCGCCCGCGCCACGTCGATCGGCGGCTCCGGGGGCACCGCAGACAGCGCGTGGGCGAAGCTGGCGGGTACGGCACGGACGAGCGCGACGGTGGACACCGGGACAGCATAGTATGCTCGCAAAATCACATGCGCATCCTTTCCGGCGTCCAGCCGTCGGGCAAGCTCCACCTGGGCAACTACTTCGGCGCCATCCGGCAGTTCGTGGCGCTGCAGCAGCAGGCCGACTGCCTCTACTTCATCGCCGACCTGCACGCGCTCACCACCGTGCAGGACGGCCCGCGCCTGCGCGGCCTGGTCTCCGACGTCGCGCTCGACTACCTCGCGCTCGGCCTCGATCCGGCGCGCGCGATCCTGTTCCGCCAGTCGGATCTGCCCGAGGTCACCGAGCTGTCGTGGATCCTCTCGACGGTGACGCCCATGGGCATGCTCGAGCGCGCCACCTCGTACAAGGACAAGGTCGCGCAGAACATCCCGGCCAGCCACGGCCTGTTCGCCTACCCGGTGCTCATGGCCGCCGACATCCTGCTCTACGGCACCGACCGCGTGCCGGTCGGCAAGGACCAGGTGCAGCACCTCGAGATCACCCGCGACATCGCGGCCAAGTTCAACGCCGCGTTCGTGAAGGCCGGGCCCGGCATCCTCAAGCTGCCCGAGCCCTACGTCACCGAGGACGCCGCGATCGTGCCCGGCGTCGACGGCCGCAAGATGAGCAAGAGCTACGGCAACGCCATCGAGATGTTCGCCGACGAGGGCGTGGTCAAGAAGGCCATCATGGGCATCAAGAGCGACTCGACCCCGGTCGAGGCGCCCAAGGATCCCGACGCCACGCCCATCTTCGCGCTGCTCAAGCTGTTCGCCGCGCCCGCCGAGCTGGTCGACATCGAACGCAGCTTCCGCGAGGGCGGCAAGGGCTACGGCGACTACAAGAAGCAGCTCCTGGCGCTGTTCCACGAGCGCCTCGGGCCAGCGCGCCTGCGTCGCAAGGAGCTCGAGAAGGACCCGGGCTACGTGGAGAGCGTGCTGAAGGACGGCGCCGAGCGCGCCCGCACGCTCGCGCGGCCGATCATGGACGCCGTCCGCCACGCGGTCGGGCTGTAGACGTCGCCGGGCGCGAGCGGGTATCCTCGCGCGTCGCCAGTTCCTGACGCCAACATCCGAGGGGGTACCGCCATGTCGACCAAGAGTGGGGGCCGCAAGATCGAGCCGCCCGATTGCTACGCGCGCGCCATGCTGATCGCCGGCGAGATCGAGCTCATCCGCCAGGAGATGGGCCGGCCGCAGGACCGTCGTCCCGCACCGGTGGTCAAGGGCGCGGCGCCGCGCGAGGTCTACTTCCAGGCGCTCGCGATGTTCCGCAAGGCCGACCGCCTCTGCTACGAGATCACCGGCGACCAGCTCGCCTCGATCCCGCACGCGCCGCCGATCTCGGCGATCGAACCGGGCGACGTGCTCGGCGTCCTCGACGCCGCGCTGCGCGAGATCAGCGAGACCAAGACCCGCCTCGGCGTCACCGAGAACGCCAAGGAGCCCAAGCGCGACGCCGCGAAGACGCCCTCCGACGTGTTCGGCGCGGTCCTGGGCGCGACCCGCCAGCTGAACCTGCTGCTCGAGCGCCCGTTCGCGCCCGGCGACGTGTTCCAGCAGGTGTCGCTCGCGGTCGCGTACACCGGCCGCCTGCTCGCCGCGTTCCCGGGCGCGCCGACGCGCCCCGAGCTGCCCGCGTACAAGCGCCGCCAGCGCCCCGTCGATTGCTTCGATCGCCTCGCCAGCTGCGTGACCAAGCTGCAGAAGATCGTCGCGAAGTCCGGCCTCGGCATGCTGCAGCAGCCGCCCGAGCGGCCCGGCGGGGAGAACGACGTCGTGCCCGGTGACGTCTACGACCTGGCCTCGCTCGCGCTCGCCGAGGTCGCGTTCCTGCACGCGCACCAGTCCGACGCGAACCCGCCCTACCCGTTCGAGGCCAACTCGCCCGGACGCAAGCTGCCGTCGCACGTCTTCCAGCTCGCCGGCGCGCTCGAGTCGCAGCTCGAGACGCTCACCAAGCTCGTCGACAAGAAGCCCGGCTGGTTGTCCTAGCCTGGCCTCTGAGCGATCAGTTCAGCTCTAGGCTAGCCGCCCCGGGAAGATTCGGAGGCGCGGTCGTTCATCTCCCGTCCATCAAGGGGGACTCGACCAATGCTGCGAAGACTCAAGCGAAACTCATCCATCCTGCTCGCCCTCGGCCTGGCCGCGAGCGTGCTCACCGGCGGCTGCGCCACCGACGACGACGTCCTCGATCCAGGCGACGAGGCCGCCGCGGCCGACGGTCTCCCTGGTGGTGGCGAGGGGCTGATCGAGGTCGCCGTGGGCGACTCCGAGGAGCTCGGCGCCACGCTCGGCGAGCTCGAGGCGCTCGACGCCTACGACCTCGCGCCCGACGGCGAGGACTTCCTGTCGCCGTCGTCGGAGCAGAACGACTTCCATGCCGAGACGCTCGGCGAGCGCAGCACGTACCTGGCGCCCGCACCGGGCACCGCGCCCGGTGACTTCGATCGCGCGCTGCCGCCTCCTGCCGCGCCGCCCAGCTGCCTGGCCTCCGATCTCAAGCTCACCGTCTGGCCGCTGACCGGATCGAACGGCAAGCACTGGCTCATCAACAACTACGTCGACCTGGACTCGACCGCCGCGAAGAAGGACTACACCGGCGCGACCGGGAGCCTGGCGCGCACCTACGACGGCCACCGCGGCATGGACGTCGACACCTCGTCGTTCCGCGAGATGGACGCCAATACCATGCTGGTGCGCGCGTCGGCGCCCGGCGTCGTCGAGGCGCTCGACGAGTCGAACTTCGATCGCAACACCAGCTGCGTGGGCAGCTGGAACTTCGTCAAGATCCGCCAGGCGAACGGCTACGCGGTCTTCTACGGCCACCTCAAGAAGAACTCGGTGGTCGTGAACGTCGGCGACGCGGTGGTCGCCGGGCAGAAGCTCGGCATCGCCGGCAGCTCGGGCTGCTCGTCGCAGGCGCACCTGCACCTCGAGGTGCAGAACTGCGCGGGCACCGCGCTCGAGCCGAACAACTTCGCCATGTGGACCGCGCCGCCCGCGTACAACGCGCCCTCCGACATCATGGACGTGATGCTGCGCAAGAGCGCGTTCTCGAGCGCCGGGCAGATCAAGGATCCGGTCGCCAACCCGTCGCTGTACAAGCCGGGCGACCCGCTCGGCATCGGGCTGTCGATGTCCGGCAAGGGCGGCGACTCGGTCACGATGCAGCTCGTCGCGCCCAACGCCGTCGTCGATGCGTGGAGCTGGACGGTGCCGGGCGTGGCCCGCTACACGCACCTCTATCCCTACTGGAACAAGACCGCGGGCACGACCGTCGGCACGTGGACGCTGCGCGTGTACGTGAACGGCTCGCTCAAGACCACGCGCAGCTTCGGCGTGAGCAACTACACGCCCGGCTTCACCGAGGTCGCCAAGCACGGCGTGAGCGGCGGCTCGTACCAGACGGTGTTCACCGACATCACCACCGCGGGCTACCGGCCCATCTGGGTCGACGGCTATAACGTCGGTGGCAACACCTACTACAATGCGATCTTCCGGCCCACCGGCGGCACGCCGTGGGTCGCGCGCCACGCGCTCGACGGCACGCAGTACCAGGACGAGTTCACCTCGTGGACCGACGCCGGCTACCGCGTGACGCACGTGGACAGCTACTCGGCGGGCGCGAGCGGCTCGGGCACCGTGCGCTACGCGGTCGTGTTCACCAAGGAAGCCGGCCCCGCGCAGACCGCGTACCACGGCGTCAGCGAAGCGTCGCACCAGGCCAGCTTCGACACGCTGAAGACGCAGGGCTGGCGCCCGGTCAACGTGTCGGTCGTGGACGTCGGCGGCGCCCGGCGCATCACGGCGCTGTACGACAAGGCGTCGGTGGGCGTGTTCGTGGCACTGCACGGCATCCCGGCGGCGCAGTATCAGAACACCTTCGATACGCAGAAGAACGCGGGCCGGTTCCTCGAGTACCTGGACGCGTACACCGTTGGTGGGCAGGTGTTCTACAGCGGCGTGTGGGACTCGGTCGCGTGGGGCCCGTGGGCGGCGCGGCACGACCGGACGAGCGCGCAGTACCAGGCGGAGTACGACAACTGGACGGGCCAGGCCTACCTCACCCGCTTCGTGACCGGCGTCTCGGCGGGCGGCACCGCGAAGTACGCGGCCATCTGGTCGAAGTAGGGCCGCGTCTTCACCTCGGAGAGCGCGTCGGGCTTTCCCTTCATCCCGCCCTGGCCATCCCGTCATATCGGCTACACTGACGAGATGGCCGCCTACGTCACGGTCCATCGCACCTACGATTCCATCGAAGCTCAGCTGCTGACCGGTGTCCTCCGCCAGGAGGGCATCGACGCACGCTCGCTGGGTGGGCAAGCATCGATCTTCGGCGCCGCGCAGAACCTCGTGCAGACGAGAATCGACGTGCCGGCCGAGCACGCTGCGAGCGCGACCGAGCTTATCACCGCGATCCAAGCGGAAGCGACCGCGGGCGACGAGGACGGCGTTCCGGCCACCGGTGCCGCCCGCCGACCGATCCTCGCCCAGGAGGTGCGCACGCCGCCGCGGCTGTCGACGATGCGCGCGGTGGGCATCGCGCCGCTCATCCCCGGCGGCGGCCACTTCGTGGGCAAGCGGTTGTTCGTCGGTGGCGCGGTGCTCGTCGGCCAGCTGGTGGCGATCGCAGCCATGGTCGCCGGCAACCCGCGCGAGGCGACCGCGGGTGCGCTCATCGCCTGCGGCCTGCTGATCTTCGACGTCGTCGGCGGTGCGCTCGCGGTCCGCGCCTACAACCGCGGCACGCGCGCCTCGAGCACGCGGCAGCTGGCCACGGCGCTCGCGGCGCTGTTCGGGCTGGGCGCGGCCGGGACCGCGCTCGCGCCGCAGGTCATGAAGCTGCGTCCGCCGCAGCGGCTCGGCAACGTGCCGGGGACCGAGTCGGAGATCCGCCCGGAGGGCCTCGGGCCGGATCAGCTGCCGTTCCCGCTGCGCCCGGATCCGTGGGCCGGTAGGTAGCTGGCGAAGGCCCGGCGAAGACCCGCCGGCGCTAGCGTCGGCGGCGGGTGACGACGAGCAAACCGAGAGCGGCGAGCAGCCACCCCGCCGAGCTGGCAGGCTCGCGGCGGCCCGCCTGGCAGCCGCAGCCGCCGGCCACGCCGTCGTCGAGCCCGGGACCGGGATCGTCGGGGTCGGCGTCGGCGTACTGGCCGGGCGGACCGGCGTCGGGGATGGGGCCGGCGTCATCCCAGGCCAGGCCGCCGTCGATGGGCCCGGCATCGGCGGGCGGCACGCCACCCTCGCCACCCATGCTGGCTTGACCGGTGTTGCCGAGGTGGCCCATGTTGACGCGCATGCCGTTGGGTCCGGGCTCGAGCTGCCAGGCAGCGGCGGGATCGCCGGTGTCGATGGTCGGGCTGTCGATGGCGTCGACGACCCAGTCGTTCGCGGCGACGTCGAAGCGGCCGTGGGTCGAGCGCACGTGGTAGTCGGTGCCGCCGACGAACTCTGGATCGATGACCTGGTTGCCCGCGCCCGCGTGCGGCTCCTCGGTGATGCTGTAGCGGACGTTGATCGTCACGCCGGTGTCGTCGGTCTGGAAGTCCTTGCCGCCGTTGTTCCAGAAGATCGAGCTCTCGATGTTCACGAGCGACATGCGCTCGACCGACATGCCGCCGGCGTCGGTGCCGGTCAGCGGACACACGTTGTCGACGACGGTGGAGTTCTTGAAGGTCACCGTCGAGCCGGTGTCGTAGCCGTCCACGTAGATCACCGCGCCGTGGACGGCGCAGCGGTTGTGGTGCACGAGCTCGTGGTCGAAGCTGGCCTCGGCCTTGTCGTCGACGAAGATGGCGCTGCCCGACGAGCCCGCCTTGTTGTCGGTGTAGACGTTATGCGAGAGCACCGCCTTGGTGACCGAGCCGGGCGACTCGGAGACCAGCAGACCGCCGCCCCAGCCGTACTCGCTGGTCTTGCAGCACTCGTTGCCCTTGACCAGGTTGCGCGTGAAAACGATGTCGGCGCCGAACAGGTACACGCCGCCGCCATGGTCGCCGTGGCCGATGTTGTTCTCGAAAACGTTGTCCGCGGCGTACAGCTTGTCGCAGTACGAGGCCATCGCCGAGCCGCGCAGCGCCACGTTGTTGCGCACCACGTTGTTGAGGATGCGCGCGCCGCCCTTGAGGGCGTAGATACCGCCGCCGTTCTGGTCGACCAGCCCGTTCAGCTCGATCAGGTTGTACGAGACGGTCGGGTTGCTGTTCGCCGGCACGTCGCCGAAGATCTCGACGCCGTGCAGTCCGCCCGTGATCACCAGCCCGTCGGCGACCGAGGTGCGCGCGAAGTACAGCCACAGCGCCGCCACCGCGGTGGTGCCGACCAGCTTCGACTTGTAGACCATGGGCACGCCGGGTGACTTTGCCGTGCGCGCGCCCATGGTCTACAAGTCGAAGCTGGTCGGCACCACCGCGGTGGCGGC
>JBKJOI010000936.1:0-3045 GCA_046595695.1 Haliangiales bacterium
CGCGGCGGGCGCCTTCGGCGTCTGCAATGGGCAGGTGATCCCCGCCGCCGATCGCTGCACCAATGGCCTCAACGAGGACTGCGACGGGGCCACTGACGAGAGCTGCCTGGCGCTGCAGGAGGCCGAGCTGCGTCTGGATGAGTCGGGTGGCGGCCAGGGCTCGAACGCGGGGCAGTTCCACTCCTTCGACCCGAGCATTGCGGTCGCGGGCAACCCCATCGGCCGCAACGTCTATGTGGTTTGGTCGGACCTGAAGAATGACCCCGCCAACGGGGCCGATATCTTCCTGCGCCGCTCCACCGACGGCGGCTTGACCTGGCAGAACATCCAGAACATCTCCGACTTCACCAGCGACGACAGCGTCGAGCCGGTGGTGGTCGCGGCCTTCGATCCAGTGCTGATGCAGGATCGCGTGTATGTGGTGTTCCAGCGCGTCAGCGGCAACGACATCCGCCGCATCTCACTGCGACGGTCCGCCGACTCGGGCGCGAGCTTCGGCAACGCCGGCAACTCCGACTTCATGAGCTCCGACGGTCCCGATGCGTTCCACCACCACGCCGCGGTGTCCGCCGACGGCCTGCGCGTGTCGATCGTCTGGGAGGAGCTCAACACCGGCACGCTGGCGCGCACCGTGCGCACGCGCACCTCGCTCGACGGTGGCACGACCGCCCTGGGCACCGACCGCCTGGTCAACGTGACCGGCGGCACCGTCGCCGGCCGTCCGCAGACCGCGGTCACCGGCAGCGGCCGGTTCGTGTACGTGTGGCGCGAGGCGCGCGTCGGCGCCACCTTCGACATCTACGCGACCTTCACGCCCGACGCGACGTCTGCCTTCGTCGCGGCCAGCGAGAAGCGCCTCGACAGCGACAGCGGTCAGACGCGGCAGAGCGATCGGCCGCGGCTGATCGCGCCCAACGCCGTGGCGGGCAACCTGAACGCGTACGTGGTCTGGGAGGACAGCTCGACCGCGCCGGGCGGCGGCTCGGACGTGGTGTTCAGTCGAACGACCAACGCTGCCACGAGCTGGAGCGCCGAGGTCATCCTGGACGACCCGGCCAGCGAGGTGTCGTCGTCGTTCGTCCCGGTGATCGACATCGATCCGCGCACCAGCGCCTCGAACACCGACGATGTGATCTACGTCGCCTGGGAAGACCGTCGCGAGGGCGCGCAGGTGTACGCGGCGCGCTCGCTCGATGCGGGCGCGACCTTCGGCGGGGCGGTGCGGGCGTCGAACCAGACGGGCGCGCCGGCCACGGGCATCAACCTGAGCCCGCAGATCGCCTTCGTGGGCGGCGGGATCCCGGGCACAGTCGTGGTCACCTACCAGAACCAGGGTGGGCCCGGCGTGCAGCACGTGGCCACCGCCGCATCGATCGACGACGGGCTGACGTGGCAGGTCACCGACCCGCGTGTGGATGGCGTCACCGGGCCGGCCTCGACGCCGGTGCTGGCGCGGTTCTCGTCGGCGGTGGCACCGACCCTGGGCGCGGTGATCGTCTGGATCGACAACCGCAGCGGCACGAAGGTGAACGGCGATCCGTACCGGCGTCGCTACGGCAGGTAGTCGGCCGCGGGTTCGCTAGCCGCCGTCCGGACCGGCGGGAGCATCCGTGCCGCCGTCAGCGCCGGCGTCCGGAGTGTCCGGACCGGCGTCGAGCCGCGCGTCGAACGGCACCACCCAGCGCTCGTCCTGGCCCTCGTGACCGGCGGCGTCGCGCACGCGCACGACCACGCGAACGCGCTGGCCGAAGGCGTCGGGCACCTCGGCGTTCTCGATCTGCAGGATGCGGCCCGAGCTCAGCTCGTACCAGCCGGCGCCGGCCGCGCTCGCCTCGTAGCCGAGGTGGTAGGACGGCAGCAGGCGATCGATCTGCCGGCCGTCCTCGGCGAACGCGGAGAACGTGGTCCTCGGGTTGATCGGCTGGCCGGGCGCCGCTGGATCGCCGGGATCGATCCCGCGCGCGCGCGCGTGCACGATGAAGTGGAAGCCGCCCTGCGGGCCGGCCACCAGCTCGAGGGGCTGCTCGGCCACGAGCGGCTCGAAGCCCGCGGCGCCGGTGCCCAGCTCGACCTGGGCGCTGCCCATGCCGCCGTCGCCCGCGTCGGGCGCGCCCGGGTCGCTCGTGCAGCCCGCCGCGGCGAACGAGGCGGCCGCGAACGCGGCGAGCGAAGCCGCCGAGACGACACGAGACAACCGGAGCGGGAGGGTCACGCTCCCGGAAGCGTAGCCCCATGCGCTCTGCGCGCGAAGCCCTCGCGCATGGCCCACGTGACCAGGGTCACCCAGGCCGCCGCCGCCAGCGTATCGCTCAGGAAGTGGAGCTCGGCGCCGATGCGCGCGCAGGCGATGAACACGGTCACGGCGAGGAGCGGCGCGCGGTAGCGCGGCCACGCCAGCATGAACGGCAGGCACAGGCTCAGGTAGTAGATCACGTGCCCGGACGGGAAGCTGGTGCCACCTGCAAGGAACGTGGCGACCGGCTGTCCGGTCTCCAGCCACTTGTTGGGACGGATCCGGCCGGAGAGCTCCTTGATCAGGCCGCCACCGATGCGACACGCGAGGTGCGTCGCGGCGATGAACCACAGCGTGCTCGCGTGCACACGGAGCCGCGGCACGGCGGCCGCGACGAGGCCGGCGAGCACGAGCATCCCTGCGACGAAGTACCTCCACAGGTCGATCCCGCTGACCGCGTCGACGGCGGCGTTGCCCGCCTGCCAGTACGGGACGAGGTCGCGCGCGTGCGCGTGGAGGGCACGCGCCAGGGGGCCATCGATCCACGCGATCGACCCCGCGCTGGCGAGCGCGAAGACCGCTGCAGCGGCGAGCAGCGGAGCGCGAGCAGCCAGCGCCTTGACCATATTTCTAGAGGAAGAGACCGCGGGCCGGGCGGCCCAACGTCGTGCTGTCCGTCGGAGCCGATGGTCAGGATTGAACTGACGACCTGCGGTTTACGAATCCGGTGCGGTGGTCAAGTGTTATCGCTATGTTGGCGACATCGTTAGTCTTCACGGTTCCTCACTATACCCCATGTAGCCACCGTTTCC
>JBKJOI010000143.1:0-6319 GCA_046595695.1 Haliangiales bacterium
GCTCGCTGGTGATGGCGCCCGCCGCCGGGCCCGCCGCCTGGGCGACCCCCTGGGCACTGACCAGCAGCGACGCGGCGGCGCCGACGAGCGCAGCGGTCCGATGCGCGCGCGTCGAAGGGTGCCTAGAGCGCGACATTCGTGACTTCCACGATGTCGAAGCGGATCAGCACGTCCTTGAGACCGGCCAGGACGCTGTCGGTGAACTGGATGGGCGGGAACAGCAGGATGTAGTTGCCGTACAGGCCGCGGCCCGCGAAGCCCTCGTGACGGCCCTCGACCATCATCTCCATGTCGGTGCGGGTACGGTTCCACAGCCCGTCGACGTTCATGGCGGTGTGACGGCTGGGCGGCTCGAAGCCGCCCTCGGACTCACCGACCAGCAGGTTGTGGAACGGCCGGATGCGGGCCATGCGCAGCTTGCCGCGCTGGGCCGACCGGCACTGCTGGCTGGCGAACGCGTTCTCCTGCAGTAGCGTCATGCGCGCGTTGTTGAGCGTGCCGAGCATCTGCAGCGAGGTGGTGACGCGCCAGGTGCGCTCGGCGCAGCTGGTCTCCGACCAGCCCGCGGGCCGGATGGAGAAGCGGATACCACGGCCGAGCAGGACGCCGTTCGCGTCGTACATCTTCGACGACGGCGACAGGAGGTAGCGGCGGAAGGCTTCCTCCGCCGTGATGGCCGGATCGCCGGGCGCGCGGTTCGTGTTGGCGGCGAGGTTCTCGAGGCGCAGGATCTCGTCGCGCAGGCTGAGCACGATGGGCGTCTCGCCGATCACGTAGCCCTGCTCGCCCTGCATCGGCGCGTTGCGCTGCTCGATGGCCTCGACGACCTGGAGCAGGTGATCCGGGCGCCGCGCCGTCAGCACCTGGCCGCGGTAGCCGATCTGCTGCTGCGACTCGTACTCGAAGGAGCGTAGCGTCAGGTAGGTCAGCCGGCGCGCGTAGCGCAGGTGACGCCGGTAAGCATCGATGTGATCGTCGAGCCAGAAGTGATGGTGCGGCGGCGTGCGGTCGATGGTCTCCTCGACCGCGATCTCGCCGGCGGCCTCGTCGACGAGCGAGGTGAGCTCGTTCTTCGCGTTCTCGAGAGCGAACATTGCCGCCATCACGTCGTGGTACGCACGCTTGATCACGTCGCGCGAGGCGTCGATGGCGAACTTCTGGTTGTCGGCCCCGTGGTAGCAGCTCATCAGGTCGAGCTCGTGGCTGCGCGCCTCCATGACCCGCTGGTGCTGCTCCTCGGCCTCCTGCTCGTCCTCGGCCACGTCGGCCTCCGCCTGCCCGGCGACCACGCCGACCACGTCGAGCCACGCACCGATGGCGATCGCCGGGTTGGACGTCAGCCCACCCACGGCCATGCCGACCATGCCCTTCACGAACGAGCCGAACATGCCGGCCGACCGCTTCTCCTCGCGGAGCTTCTCCATGTGCTCGTGGTGCTCGAGCAGGATCGTGTCGCTCTCATCGTGGTGCGCCTGCCGGCGTGCGCAGTAGTCCATCTCCGAGTCGTACTGATCGATGGCGCGGTTGTAGTTGTTGTCCGCGTTGTCCGAGTCGATCGCGGCGGCCTGGATGGACAGGATCCGCTCGCCCAGCTCGCCGCGCAGACAGGTCGACGGCACGCTCCTGACCGGGGTGTTCTCGAGGCCGCTGCAACTAGGGACCTCGGTCTTGAAGTAGCAGTTGGCCGAGGTCAGCGTTCCATTCAGGAAGCTGGGCAGCAGGAGCCCGCCGCCCGCGGGCGATCCGCAGTAGCGGCGCAGCCGACCCTCGTACTCGAGCCGCAGCCGGCGCATCCGCTCGATCTTGTCGACCACCGACATGGTGACCTGGAACGCCGACTGCCGCTGCTGCTGGTACGCGCTGCGCGCCTGCAGCAGCTCGTTCTCGGCCGCGGCGATCTCGTTGCGCGCCTGCGACGCGAGGTAGCGCGAGCTGGCGAAGAAGCGATCCGAGGAGCCGACCGCGCTGCCGTGGAAGAGCGGCAGATCGTCCTCCGACACGCCCAGCGGGTTCGTGCACGAGCCGGTCTGCACCAGCGCGTCGAGCACCTTGGCGCGCTGGCCGGCGAGCTGGACCTGATTCGCCTGGTAGCGATCGAACCAGGCCGCGTCGCTGGCGCCTGCCACCGCGGTGAGCACCGCCGCCTCGGCCTCCATGAGCGAGACCATGCGCAGGCCGCGTCCGGCGCGGCTGAGGGCACGCTCGCGCGCGGGCGACGCGGCACCCAGGTAGCACTCCTCGTACATGACGCCGCGCTCGGCCTCGAGATAGCTGCTCAGCAGCTCGAGGTTGGCGTTGGCGGTCTCGAGCATGTGCAGCGCCAGGCCGGCAGCCTGCTCGTCAGCGGGCGAGGCGGTGATGGCTCGCGGCGGCATGCTCTGGTTGGCCGCCACCGGAAGGCCGGCGGCATTGTTGTAGAGCTTGCTCATCGCGAACAGCGTCTCCTTCGCGAGCGGCCGGTTCCAGATGGAGACCTCGTCGTAGACCACGAGCTGGTTGGGAACGTCGCAGGCGAGGCGCACGGTGCCCGCCGCGCCCCAGTGGGGCGTGCCGATGGCGATGACGTCAGGGTAGAACTCCTCGATGACGGTGCCGAGGCGGTAGAGCCGCGCGGTGTTGCCCTCGGAGACGTAGGCGTAGTAGCCGGCGGCCTGAGGAATATTGAAGGACACCCTCCGGTTCGCCGAATCCTTGACGTGGACCCAGATCCACTTCGGGGCGCCGGTCTTGTTCCAGTAGATGTCGATCCAGAGGCGCTCGCCGTTCGGGCTCTGCTTCTCGAAAAGCTTGAACGTGCCGTCGACGGCGGCGGCGACGTAGCCGACCAGGGTGAAGTGTTGATCCGAGAGCGCGACAGGCTGCGTGGTCTGGCAGACACCATCGGTGGCGCTGTTGACCATCACCTGCTTCTCGTTGGGCTGCGCGAACACGCCGCTCATGCTCAGGTCGAAGTCGCTCTCGGCGTCCTGCGCTATCCCACCCAGGGGGGCGTTGAAGTTCCAGCGCGCGACCGGGCGGCTCACGAAGCGGTAGTCGGGAGCACCCGCGGTGCCGTACCAGTCGGGGCCGGCGGTGAACTGCGGTCGAACGCTCGGATCGAGCAGCACACGCCAGCCGCGCTCCATGAGATCGACCGCGAGGCCGAAGCGCTCGTGCACCGGCGCGCCGCCCGAGCCGAGCACATCGTCGTAACCCTGCTCCTGGACGACGGTGCGAGCGGCGTACGCGTTCACGCCCAGCCACTGCCGCAGGATCTGCGTGAGCACGGTCTGCGCCGCGGCCGGCGGCGACTGGCCGACGCCGCCCAACATGACATGCACGTTGAGCGCGAGGAAGAAGCGGCCCAGGCTGACGCAAGGCTTGACCGGCAGGAGGTTCGCCGGCGACGCCGGGCCGGTGGGCTGCACGCTCAAGTCCTCGAGGCACTTGTCGAGGAGGTTGAAGGTCTCGGCGCCCTGCTGGTCGACGGTGACCTCTTTGGTCCGGTTGACGTAGCCGAAGGTCGGCTGCGCCGCGCCATCGGCGCATGCCAGGTCGAGCGACGGCTCGACCGTGGTGTAGCCGAAGCTCCCCGCCGCCGCCTGGCTGGGCGAGCGGTAGCAGTAGGCGCGCTCGACGCCCGGGATGCCGGTGCCGCCCAGGTGCGCGGGGTTGCCGGCCACGATGTTCGCCAGCGGTGGGGCCCAGGCCTCGACCTGTGCCGAGCGCAGCGTGCTGCTCGGCACCGAGGCCGGGCTCGCGTCAGAGACGATGCCGCCGCCTTCTGGCGGTCCGCTGCCGGGCAGGCACAGCCCCATCGAGCTGTTGCAGTAGCTACCCGCGGCGCACACGCCGCTACCCGGGCACTGCGGCGCGGTGTTGTCGCCGGCGCGATCGATCTCCAGGGCCAGCGGCTCGGCATAGCTGCGCGTGATGAGGCTGATGACGCCGCTCAGGACGCCGGTCTGCGAGTTGTAGGCGAGGCTACCCAGGTCGAGCTTCACGTCGAGGCGGCTCGGCGTTCCGGACGTCACGTCGGAGCGCAGCCAGCCGAGCATCGTCGCCAGGTTCTGGTCGCGCGAGAGCACCACGTGACCGTTGGGCAGGAGCACGCGGGTCTTCTCGTAGATGGCCACGTGCGAGGGCGTCACGATCGCCTCGACCGCGAGCTCGAGCGGGCTTCCACCGGCCTGTGGCCAGGTGATCTTGCCGGTGTAGCGGCCGGCATCCGTCGCAGGAACCACCCGCGGTGCGGCGTCGACGAGGGCGACGGCGGCCAGGTCGGCCCACTCGCTGCGCGCCTCGAGCGTCCAGCTGGCGTCCGCGCCCGCAGGGACCTCGACCCACACCCGGCGGGGCGTCGAGCGCAGGCTGCCGCTGCTCAGATCGAAGAGCCAGCCGCCGGCGATCTCGCAGCTCGGCGCCAGCGCGCCCGTCGGCGAGCACTTCACCCGCGGCATCGGTCCCTGGACCGGATCGTGGCGCTCGGCGAAGCCGACGAAGACGGTGGCCGGGTGCGCGGGCTCGAGGACCTCGAGGCTGGTGGCGATCATCGTGATGTCGGCCTCGACGACCACGGCGCCCAGCGCGTTGTTGGCGGTCAGCAGCGTGGGCTCGAGCTCGAGGGTGACCTCGATCTGCGGGCCCGGATCGGCCGCCGAAGCCGCGCAGCGACCGACTGGCGAGCAGACCTCGCCGGGATCGCAGACGAGGACGTCGTGGTCGGGCTCGTCGGCAAGGCACTCGACGCGGCAGGTGGCATCGCTCGCGCAGTACGAGCCGCACGGGCAGCCGAGCTCGTCGGAGCAGATGCGCTGCTCGTCGTTGAGGCCGACGAGAGCGGCGCGCCGCTCGTCGGCGGGCACGGCCTGGCACCCGTCGGAGTCAGCGCTCATATAGAGCGAGAACGCGGGCGCCGACTCGGTGCAGGCACCCAGCGCGGTGCAGGCGCGGCCCTCGCCACAGTCGCTGTCGGCGATGCAGTCCCAGCGGCACTGGTCGCTCTCGTCGTCGCAACGGCTGCCTGCGGGGCAGTCAGCGTGCGCGTCGCACGAGCGCGGCGTGCGCTTGATCCGCTGCAGCTCGTCGACATCGCGCTGGGTCGCGACGTTCGCGGGCGCGGCGGCCGCCGCGCGCGGGACTTCCGCAACGGATGACCCGTTGCACGCGGCGAGCAGGATCGTGCAGCAGGTGAGAAGCAGCACGGAGGTGCTCTTCCAGTTTCGACTTCGTTCGAGCTTCATGGTGGGCATGGCGACGCGACCCTGAGCAGGAAGCGGGCCAGGCGAAGCCCACGGCCGCTCGAGGCGCGGCGCGCACGTCGATCGATGCTTGGCGGGCTTGCCGCGCGGACGCTGCGCCGCGCGCTTCTCCGACGGGGAGAGGGCCGCGCAGCGATCTCGGGCTGCGACGAACCGCTGCCTCGGCCAGGCGCGATCCATGCCGGCCTACGCGAGATCGCCGGGTGCTCTACGCAGATTGCCTACACAAGTTGCCTAGGCGATCCGCGCCGCCGCGTCACCGTGCCGGGTCGCGTGCAGGCCGCATGAGACATCGCATGGTGATCTCACGCCGGCGGACGATCCGGACTACTTCCGTCCCGGCATGGGCTGCCACAGCCCGAACGTCGCGCCCGCCGGATCGACGCACAGACTGAAGGTGCCGGTGTCGGGCACGATCTCGTTGGCCCGCAGCACCTTGGCGCCCAGCTCGGTCGCGCGCCGGGTGGCGACGTCGACGTCATCGACGCGCATGTACACCACCCACGCCGACGGCGCGGCGCCCTTGGTGGCGAGCAGCCCGCCCGGGAAGCCCTCGCCGGGCTCGATTCCGGTGTACGGCCCCACGGGAGTCTGCGTCACCGACAGCTTCCAGTCGAACAGCCGACGATAGAAGTCGGTCGCCTTCTGCGTGTCCTGGGAGTGCAGCTCGACGTATGCGAAGGGATTGGCCATGGTCTCATTCTTCTGGTGTGACGTCCGAGAGACGTCGTTGGGAACGAGACCGACCGTACAGAGGGGCTACTGACAGCAGATTGTCAGGATGCTTTCAGGAGCGGCTAGAACTCGTACTCGGCCGAGAGCGTCAGCAGGCCGACGCTCTGGGTGTACGTGCCCGCCGTCGACGGCACGCGCGAGGGCTGCGCGATCGGGGTGGTCGGCGCGGTGGTGCGCTCGGCGTAGAAGACCTGCGTCCAGTGCGCCGCGAGCGAGAAGCCGCCACCCAGGCCGAAGCGACCACCGAGCACGGCGATGACCTTGTTCATGTCGATGAAGCTGACGTCGAGGGTCTCGTCGGGCACCGCGCTCGAGTCGAACGTCAGGCCGCCATTGAGCTCGAC